>CAMVHY010000132.1 GCA_947167415.1 uncultured Clostridia bacterium | reverse complement strand
GCTATCGGCATTAATCCCTCTAGCTTTTTATATTGTGTTTTTGTCAGTTTTATATCTCTATCTTATCACTTTCCTTTTTGTTCAATCTATTTTTATTTTATGTGAACGCTACCTAGCTGATATTTATAAAATTTTTGCCAAAACAGCGAACGAAACAAATCTTCTCCAAGGCACAGAAAATATTCGTACGCGCGCGAAAGAATTATATGATTATTTTGAATGTCTCGAAAAAGAAGGCAGAATTTTAGACTCGGTCAAAGATTTTAATTCGGAAACAGCGATTGATATTACAGAAAAAAGTTTAGTGCTTAATAAAACAAAAGATAATTTGGTAAACAACGACATTGAATCAATACGGCTGGTTCCCGATAAAGAAATTAAAGCAGCAATTGTGGCAGCAACTGGAATGGGAGTGCTTGGTTATATTAATAAAGAAATTCAAAAAATATCAGGATCTCAGCCAAAACAAGAAAGTGGTTTGTTTATAATACGGGAAGAAAACAAAGATCAAGATAATGAATATGATAACGGTGATATTTTTTAAAAATAAATAATGGCGGTTATAAATTTCGGTTTTTGGGAAAAATATATTTAAACGTCATAGTTTTTTTGGGGATTTAAAAAAATTTAGTTCATAATTTCAGTGTCACGTTTTGTGGTGGCACTTTTATTTTGCTTATTTAATAACAAAAAAACTTTTCTTGCAACTAAAAATTTTTGCGCAGTCAGATTCTGCTTTTTTTATAATTCAGTTTGGTTTTTGCAAATTATCCAGTCCATAAATTTCTGTAAAATCCAAATCAAGCAAATTTTTATACATAAATTTTTTATTTCGTTTACGTCCGGATCAATATTTTTCATAGACAAAATTTTTTCTTCCAAATGAAATCGCTTTCTAAAATTATTTTTTTTTATGATTTAAATATTTGTTTGCGATGCAAATATAATTTCATTGTAATCTAAGCAAGATAAAAATATAAATCGTTTACATAAACATAATCAAAGTAAGCAAAAAAACGTAAAAATAATTTTTAGTTATTATCTGATCCTATATTATTTTTTGGTTTTTATGGTTTTTTGCTTCTAAAATAATTTTTTCGATAATATCGGCAGCATCACTTATAATTTTTTCGCAATTATATTTTTCGCGCAAACGCTCGCAATTCAAACTTTTATATTTTAAATTAAACTCGTTTAAAAATTTTATCCTAAGTTTTTTTGTCGTTTGATTATCAAAAAATAAACCGAAAGACATAATACATGCCACAAGTACGCTACAAATAGATTTTATTCCAAAGCCGTTATTTACTCCCGTACATAAACTAATACACTCGTTTGACAATTTAATATCAAATTTTTTTGATACAGCTTTTAAAATCGCCTGCGAGCAATTAAATCCATTTCTATAAAATTCAAGAGCCAATCGTTTCAAATTTTATTTCCTCCCTAAAAAAATCATTAATATAAAATTATGAAACTTGGCATTTAATAGTTCTTGATAAAAAAATATTTACATAAATAAATTATTAATTTTATTGTCTAATCGTCTATTTATTTTGACGAAACAAATTTAGTTTTTTAAACATGTTTTTAAATCTGTTTTTAATCCAAAACTTAAAGACATATACATTAAAATAAATCCAAAATTCATATTAAACATTTTTAAAATAGATTTATTTTTTTGTGTTTTATTATCGATTCATTATTTTGTATGTGATAAAATTCCACGTTGATAACGTAAAAAAATTTGGAGAGGTTTGTATGAATAAAAACAGAGTGAGACAATTTTTTAAAGTAATGATGTTTATGATAATAATTTTTTTGCTGTGCTTAGCTTTTTTTACAATCAAAAAAAATTCTGTACAAAAAACTTTTTGGGCTTTAGTACCCTCATTTATTGCAATTGATTTAGCTTTAATAACAAAAGAAGTTTATAGTTCTTTGTTTGCAGGATTTTTTTTTGGTGGACTTTTATATTCAAACTTTAATTTTGAAAACACAATGAATTATGTTTTTCAAGATGTTTTAATAGAACAACTTGGAAATAAATATAATATTGGGATATTAATTTTTTTAGTTATTTTAGGAATTTTGGTTACGGCAATGAATAAGGCTGGCGGTTCAAAAGCTTTTGGCGATTGGGCTGGAAAACATATAAAATCAAAAGTCGGAGCTCAGTGTGCAACTATTTTTTTAGGCATGATAATTTTTATTGACGATTATTTTAATTGTTTAACGGTCGGAAGTGTTATGCGACCAATCACAGATAAATATAAAATTTCACGTGCAAAACTTGCATATTTAATTGATTCGACGGCGGCACCAATTTGTATAATTGCACCAATATCTTCATGGGCTGCAGCTGTTTCAGGATTTATTGAAAATCAAAATGGAATCGAGTTGTTTATAAAAACAATCCCGTTTAATTTTTATGCTTTGTTAACTATTGTGATGATGTTTTTGTTGGCGATATTTAAAATAGATTTTGGTCCAATGAAAAAATGTGAAGAAAATATAGAGTCGAGTACGAATGAAAAAATATTTGAATTTGCAAATCGAAGTAATTTAAAAAATAATAAAAATGGAAAAGTAATTGATTTGGTTTTACCGATTATATTTTTAATTTGTTTTTGTGTTTTGGGAATGATTTATAGCGGCGGTTTTTTTAGTGGAGAAAATAAAAATTTTGTTCAAGCGTTATCTCAAAGCGATGCTTCAGTTGGATTGGTTTATGGTTCTTTTTTAGCGTTGATTTTAAGTTTTTGTTTATATATTTTTAGGGGCGTTTTAAATTTTAAAGAATGCATGGATTGCATTTCACAAGGATTTATTTCGATGGTGGCACCGATTTTAATTTTAAGTTTTGCATGGAGTTTAAAAGCTGTCACAGATAATTTAGGAGCAAGAGAATTTGTTGCCGAATTAGTAAAAATTTATGCCGGTGGATTTATAAATTTTATGCCATGTATTTTATTTATAATCTCTGGAATTTTAGCATTTGCGACTGGAACGTCATGGGGGACGTTTGGAATTTTGATTCCGATTGTGATAAATATATTTGAAAAAAATAATTATCCAATGATGATAATTTCGATGTCAGCTTGTATGTCTGGAGCGGTTTGTGGAGACCATTGTTCTCCGATTTCTGACACAACTATTATGTCATCGGCAGGAGCGCAAGCTGAACACATTGAACATGTTTTAACACAATTGCCGTATGCTTTATCGTGTGCTTTTATTTCGAGCATAAGTTATTTAATCGCGGGATTTACTAAATCCGGATTTATTTCTTTTATGACCGGAATAATATTATTAGTTGTTTTTTTGGCGGCTATAAAAAAGTATAAGATAAATAAATAACCAAAATTTAATTTTGCTTGTAAGTTTTTTTAAGCCGGAATGTTTGTGTTTGTTTCAAACATTTTTTATGGTTTTTAGATTTATATCTGTAAATTATAATTTACCAATTAACTACACAAATAATTTTCAAACACAAGTTATTTTTTATTTTTATGTTTCAAAAAAATATTAGATTTTTAATGTATGAGCATAACTTTTGTTCGAATTCAAAAACAAAATCTTTCAAGCTTCTCTTGTTAAGAGCCTCTACCCCCCCTCGAATTTCAAAAAAATACTTAAAAATACTTGATATGCATTATTTTTTGGGTTATAATAAAAATATTGCTTAATTTTAATTTGTTTTTTAAATTTTTAGGGGAGTGATTTTTATGGAATTCAGTGCAGAACAAAACGAACAATTAGCACAAAACGATGTTGAAAAATAGAGCATGTTTTTGGCTGAATATTGTAAGTGCCGCTTAGATCCAGATACTGAAGGGTATGATGCTAATAAATTTGATGAACCGAAAAACATATATAAGAGCTGTTTTGATCAAATTATCGACGTCGAGGAATTCAATGTGAGGTTTGGTAATAAATCGGATTTCCAGTACAATTGTGCACACGGTCATTTGAAGCATGCTTGCAGTTTAGTAAAAAATAGATTTACACATGCAAACGGGTACTGGAGATATTTTCCGAATTCGGCTATTGCTGGATATATTTTTGGTTTCTTTTCTGTTATTTCTTGGGTTGGTATGGGTTATTTTGCTAATGCACTTCGCAGTGCGACTACTGAGGATAAATCTAAGTTTAATGTTTTTATAAATTCGCTTGCCGGTATTTTTGATACAGTTGCTTGTGGCTTTATTTTATATTCGTTAATAGTTGGCGCACCAATGTTTTCGATTCCGATGATTATAGCAGCTGCGGTTTCTGTTTTACTGCGAGTGATTTTCACTGTTTTTATTTTCAAGAATATAAATGAAAATAAAAAGTTGATCACTGAATACGTTAATATGGATCAAATATTGGGAGATATAGAAAAACATCTGGAACAGCATCAACCAAAAGAAGTTCAAGAACAAGATAAGGAAGTTAAGGAATTTCAAGGGAAGCCAAAAGAAAGTGAAAAAGACAGTGATGGTAATAAAGATGGAATAGGTAAGGGAAATTGATAATCCATTAAAACAAAATCATTTTTTAATTGTTAATCAACATAAAAAAGACGGATTAAAAACGTGGCTTAAATCACAATTTTTAATCTGACTTTTTATTTTTGAGCACAAAAAAAACGGTTTGATAAAAGTTTTTTTATATGTTAAAATATAATTTTAATGGCTAAATGTTTTAATCAAAAAATTTTAATTTTAGAGGTGATAAATTTTTGGAATATTTGCCACCGAGATATGA
>CAMVHY010000131.1 GCA_947167415.1 uncultured Clostridia bacterium | reverse complement strand
TCCGGAGTATCATGAACTTTCGGCAATAATTAAATCATCTTATAAAAAATATTTATGCTTTATTGGCATTTCATCTTTCGTTTTATTTGCTATTTTTATAAGTTGTTTTTGGGTAGAAATTTCAGTTGTTTATTTTGTGCGTTATATACCTGTTATGTTGTTTCTTCTGTTGATGTTAGACGGGATAAACCTGTTTAAAAACAAAGGTGGTATTGTATTTGGAAAAATCTTTTTGCCTTTGAGTTTAAAAGGATACGAAACAAAAATAAGACATGAAAAAGAAGCTCGCAATAATTTTTATTCGTACCTAAATAATAAATTCGATTTTAAAAATTATGTTTATGTTTATGACGAAGTTACAAACGGTATTCAAAAAGAAAATATCAATGTCGGAAAAGATTTTTTTGATTGGTTGAAAACAAATAAAAAGGACGAAAACTTTAATAAAGAAAAAAGTCGCGAGAAAAAAATAGATTTTGTAGTCGATTTTATTTTGCGTGCTCCAAACAACGAAATCATAAAAAAACTTGATAGTGAAATAAAAACGCTTGAAGATTTTTCAAACGATAATAAGGCAATAAGTTTGTTGGATAATTGGTTAAACGAAAATCAAAACTATAATGATTGCGGAGATGTGCTTCAATCTGAATTTTTAGACATGATTAAATTTAAAAGTGGCGAATTAAAAATAAAATTAAAACGTAAAGATAATATGAAAATATTGGCAGAGAAAATATGTGATCAGATTATTGAGTCACAAGATAAAAAATTAGATTCACAAGCAAAAGAAAACATTTTAATTAATGGGAATAAAGAGGAAGAAAAAGAAATTAACACGGACAAAAAAAATATTATTGGCAATAACAATCGATCGGGAAATAACGATTTAATACCGTTGTCAGAAAGTCAAATAGAAGGCCAAATAGGAAATTAAAATTCAATTTTTGTACTTTTAAAACCAAAAAATCCGTTGAATCGAATTTGTCTCAGCGGATTTTTTTTACGCGCGAAAAAATATTTTTAGTGCACATAAAAAATTAATTCGGATACAATCATTCTTTTTGGTATGATTTTTTTAAAGGTAAAATTAAATTTAAATGCCGAGGTGATAAATATAAAAATATCTGATACGACAAAACAGATGATTAAAAATATGATTCTAGTTTCTGTTGTTGCTTTATTATTTATTTGTTTTGTAAAAACTTTTTTGCCATATATTTTAGGACTTACACTTGGGACTGCTTTTGCCATAACAAAATTAATTTTAATGGAACGAGCAATAAATAAATCTTTGGACATGTCGCCAAAAACGGCTGAAAAATATATTTATGCGCAATATATGTTAAGATATCTTTTAACCGGTTTGCTTTTATTTTTTGTAATTAGGAGCAAAAATATAAGTCTGCTAGGTTTCTTGATTGGGCTTTTTTCTTTACAGATTTCTGCTTATATCACTGGGTTTAAAAAAAAATAAAATATGGGAGTGAAAAAAATGGATTTTAACAATAAAGTTCATGCGATAATAAAAATTTTTGGGATTGATATTTGGATAACGGACACGATCATTAGTACGTGGATCATAATTTTATTTTTGGGCATTTTTGCTTTGATAGTAAATTTATCTATCAAGAAATTTAATATGGTACCAAAGGGATTACAAAATTTTGTTGAGTTAATAATCGAATCAATTGACAATATGACAAAAACAAATATGGGTGAAAAATATTTATGTTTCAGTCCGTGGTTTTTTAGTGTGTTTGCATTTTTATTATGTTCGAATTTAAGTGGATTGTTTTGTTTGCGGGCTCCAACGGCAGATTTAGCAACGACTTTTATGTTTGCTTTGACAACATTTTTTTTAATTCATTTCATGGGAATAAAAACGGAATTTAAAAGTTATTTTAAGTCTTATGTCGAGCCTTATTTTATATTATTGCCATTAAATATAATCAGTGAAATCGCAACGCCAATTTCTTTAAGTTTTAGGCTTTTTGGAAATATTTTAGGCGGATATATAATTATGAGTATGGTTTATAATTTGTTTCCAACGATTTTAAAAATTGGATTGCCGGGCGTTTTGCATATTTATTTCGATGTTTTTAGTGGCGCACTTCAAGCTTTTATTTTTGTGATATTAAGCATGACGTTTATAAAAGATAAAATTAATGACTAAATAAATTCTGGAGTGAAAAAGCATGCGTGAATCTAAAAATAATTTTTTTTATAGTGTGGCAGAGTTTATTGTTGATAAAAGGAATTTATTTTTCTTGATTTTTATTTGTACGTGTATATTTTCACTTTTTTCAATGGGATGGGTTGAAGTCGAAGAAGATATAACAAAATATCTTGACAAAAATACAGAAACACGACGTGGTGTAGAATTAATGGATAAAGAGTTTAAAACGTTTGCAACTGCGGATATGATGGTTGCAAATATTTCTTATGCTCGCGCACTAAAAATAAAAGATGAACTCGAAAATATAAAAGGTATTGATTCTGTCGATTTTGAAAATGATAAACAACATTTTAAAAATGCATCGGCTTTGTTTAATATAAATTTTAGTGAAGAAAAAGATAGCAAATCGGCTAAACAGGCTTTAAGTAAAATAAAAAATATGTTTAAGAATTATGATTTATATATTTCAACTGAGATTGGTTATTCAAAAGTCAAAGCGTTAGGAAATGACATGAATTTAATAATAATAATAGCTGCGGTTATAATTATTTTAGTTTTGTTATTTACTTCGGGATCATACGGAGAAGTTCCTGTTTTATTAATAACTTTTATTGCAGCAGCAATTTTAAACAAAGGTACAAATTTTATGCTCGGAAAAATTTCTTATATATCAAATTCAGTGGCAGTTGTTTTGCAGTTAGCATTGGCAATTGATTATGCAATTATTTTATGTCATAGATATACTGAAGAGCATAAAACAAATGAAACCCGCGAGGCAGTTATAAATACATTAAGCAAAGCAATAATAGAAATTTCGTCGAGTAGTTTGACAACGATTTCAGGTTTATTAGCTTTAACGATTATGCATTTTAAAATTGGACAGGATTTAGCATTTG
Source organism: uncultured Clostridia bacterium (assembly GCA_947167415.1). Taxonomy (GTDB): domain Bacteria; phylum Bacillota; class Clostridia; order Lachnospirales; family CAMVHY01; genus CAMVHY01. The sequence goes on along the minus strand of CAMVHY010000131.1, from coordinate 1,704 downwards.
TTTTAATCAAAGCAATATTATTGAGTTTATTAAGTGTTTTTACTTTGATGCCAGGGTTATTAATTTTATTTGGAAAGTTAATTGATAAGACAGTGCATAAAAATTTTGTGCCGGAAATAAATTTATTGGGAAAAATGGTTTTGAAAACAAAACGGATTGCTCCGTTTTTTTTTGTAATTTTAGTGTGTTTTGGTTTTTATTTTTCTAGTAAGTGTCCATATTGTTTTGGTGAAAATGATTTGTCGAGTTTTAATAAAGATGAGCGTCAGATTGTAAGAGATAAAATTAATTCTGTTTTTGATAAAAAAAATTTGCTTGCGTTAATAGTTCCAGCAGAAAGTTATGAAAAGGAAAAAAGTTTGCTTAATAAAATTGAAAATACTAAAGAAGTTCGAGAAACGATTGGTTTATCAAATGTTGAAGCAAAAGATGATTATATGTTGACAGATAAATTAAATCCAAGAGAATTTTCAGAGCTGTTTGATGTTGATTATGTTGAAGCAAAATTTTTGTATTCTATGTATGCGTTGGATAAAGAATATTACTCACAAATTATAAATAACTTGGGAAGTTATAAAATTGCTTTGATAGATATTTTAGAATTTTTGTATAAGCAGTTAGACGAAAAAAAAATTTCTTTGGATGATGAAAATATAGTAAGTGATATAAATGACGCGCATAAAAAAATTCAAAGAGCTAAATTGCAGTTGCAAAGCAAAAAATATTCGCGGATGCTTGTTAAATTAAATTTATCTGAAGAAGGAAAACAAACTTTTAATTTTTTGGATAGATTGCATGAGATAGTAAAAAAAGATTATGAAAATAATTTTTATTTAGTTGGAAATTCGATGAGTGACTATGATCTTTCAAAATCATTTCAAATGGACAATATTTTGATAAGTATTTTATCGGCTTTGTTTGTCATAATAGTTTTACTTTTTACTTTTAAATCAGTTGGCTTACCATTACTTTTGATTTTTATAATTCAAGGTAGTATCTGGATTAATTTTTCTTTTCCATATTTAATGGGGTCACAATTATTTTTTTTAGGATATTTAATAGTCAATGCAATTCAGATGGGAGCAAATATTGATTACGCAATTGTTATTTCAAACAGGTATTCTGAATTGAAAAAGAAAATGCCGATTGATAAAGCAATTATCATGACTTTAAATCAATCCTTTCCAACGATTTTAACTTCCGGTACAATTCTTGCATCAGCTGGTTTATTAATCGGATTTATTTCTACAAATGGAACAATTTCTTCGCTTGGAATATGTTTAGGTCGCGGAACAATTATTTCTATGATATTAGTTATGTGTGCTTTACCACAAATTTTATTGCTTGGAGATTTATTAATCGAAAAAACAAAGTTTTATATTAAAACACCGGATATTATAAAAAATAATTCCGGAACAGTAATTTTAAATGGACACGCAAGAGGAAAAATTTCTGGCTTTATAGATGCAAAAATAAAAGGTTTAATTAAAGGCGATATAAAACTTTTTGTTAGCTCGAAAGACATAAAAAAAGTTGACATAGGAAAAAGTGATTCTGACGATGGTAATCAGAATTAAAATTATTAAAGGGCTGGATAAAATCAATTTTACTTGAACATATTTTTTGTCTTGGAATCAAAATAAAAAGACGATCATTTGATCGTCTTTTTGTCGTTGAAAAAAATATTTTTTACGTAAACCTTAA
>CAMVHY010000130.1 GCA_947167415.1 uncultured Clostridia bacterium | reverse complement strand
ATTTTTAAATCTTGTTCTTGTTTATCAAATAAAGCCTGTATTTTTTTATGCGCCCGTAAAATTTCTTGTTTATTTTGTTCAAGCGATAATTTATTTCCGTGTGCATGAGTGTTTCCGTGATTTCCAACGTCATGTCCATACGAAATTATTTTTTTTACTTCGTCGGGATATTTATCTATCCAATAGCCGCATAAAAAAAAAGTTGCTTTGACATCATTATTATTTAAAATCTCGAGAAGTTTATCTGTATCATCTGCACCCCATGCCGCATCAAACGAAAGTGAAATTTTATTGTCGTCACGATCAACACAATAAATCGGTAATAATTTATGCGAATTAAAAACGCTTTGAACTGACGGTTTTAAATTAAAATACATAATCAAAAGCAACGAAATTATTCCTGCGAGCAAAAAATTTTTTTTCCGCAAAACAATTAATTTGTGCAAATTATTTTCCCTCCTGATAAATCAAATATATTTCTAAAAATTGATTTTATGCAGGCAAAAAAAAGTTTGAGCCCAAAAATTTTTTTGTCGAATTTTAAAATGCTTGTCAAACTTATAAATCAAATTTTAAAACGGATTCATATAACATTTTTTATTTACTTTAATAAAACATCGTGTAAAATTATTCTTGCTTCAAAAAATAATTTTCGGAGGTGTATCATGTTAAAAAAAATTTTTGCCGAGCATATTTGGCACAATCTAAAAAAATCAAAACCATTGGTTTATAATATTACGAATTATGTAACGGTGAATGACTGCGCAAATATTTTATTAGCCGTTGGAGGTTCTCCAATTATGTCTGATGTTGTCGAAGAAGCTGAAGATTTAGTAAAAATTTGTGACGGATTAAATATTAATATCGGAACTTTAAATAATAACTCGATAAAATGTATGTTGACAGCGGGAAAAAAAGCAAATGAGCTTGGTAAATTTATTATCTTTGATGCAGTTGGAGTTGGTGCGTCGGAATTTCGAAAAAACACCGCTAAGCTTTTAATGGAAAATATAAAATTTGATGTGATAAAAGGAAATTTTTCTGAAGTAATGGCTTTGTTTGACAGCTCGAAGAAAACTCGTGGCGTTGATGCAAATGAAAATAATGAGATTGACAGACAAAAATGAGATGATATAGTTAAGTTTGCTTTAAGTGTGGCGGATAAATTAAATTCTATAATAGTTATCACAGGGAAAATAGACATAATCGCCGACAAAAAAAATGCTTATTGTATATTTAATGGCAATGAAATGATGTCAAAAGTTACTGGAACAGGTTGCCAATTGTCAAGTTTAATTGCTGGCATTGCGTGTATAAATAAAAATGTTTTGCTCGAAGCAGTTGCATCTGCAGTTTGTATTATGGGGATTAGTGGTGAAATTGCTTATAAAAAATTAAAGTTTGATTCAGGAAATGCAAGTTATCGAAATTATATTATCGATGCAGTTTATAATTTTGATGTTCGGGATTTTAAAGAATTTGCGAACTATAAATTTTGTTAGGAGAGAAAGATTGATTTGAAAACGGTGTTAAGTATAGCCGGAAGCGATTCAAGTGGCGGAGCAGGAATTCAAGCAGATATAAAAACTATTACGATGCATAATGTTTTTGCTATGACGGCAATAACTGCTTTGACGGCTCAAAATACTTTGGGTGTACAAAAAATATTTCCCGTGCCGGCAGGTTTTTTGCGTGAGCAAATAAATAGTGTGTTTAATGATATTTTTCCTGATGCAATAAAAATTGGAATGGTTGCAGATGTTGATTTAGTTGAAGTTATAGCCGAGAGATTAGAATTTTTTGGTGCGAAAAATATTGTTTTAGATCCGGTTATGATTGCAACAAGTGGGAGCGAATTAACGAATAAAAACGCGATTGAAAAAGTAATTGAATTATTGTTTCCGATTGCTGATTTGATTACGCCAAATATTTTTGAGGGAGAAATTTTGTCGGGAATAAAAATAAATTCTTGTGATGATATGATAAAAGTGGCAAAAATTATTAATCAGAAATATGGTTGTGATGTGTTATTAAAAGGTGGACATAGCGAAAAAGATGCAGATGATTTGTTATATACGAAAGATAATTTTTGTTGGTTTGAAAGCGAAAAAATAAATAATTTAAATACACATGGGACAGGTTGTACGCTTTCGGGTTCTATCGCAGCAAATCTTGCAAAAGGACAGGATTTAAAATTAGCGATAAAAAACGCAAAAACATATGTTTTGGATTGTATAAAAGCAATGCTTAATCTTGGGCATGGTCGCGGTCCGTTGAATCATATGTTTTTTTTGGACTGATAAAATAAAAATGGGAAAGGTTTGATATGAAAACGAGTGAAAGATTGTTAAATGCAACAAGTAATATTTGGGAAAGATATAATAAGCATCCGTTTGTTTTAGGAATCGAAAAAGGAAATTTAGAAACGGAAAAATTTAAATATTATATAGTACAAGATTTTATGTATTTGATTGATTACACAAAAGTTTTTGCGATTGGCGTTGCAAAAGCAAAATCTCTTGAGACGATGAAATTGTTTGCGGATTATACACATGTTTTAGCTTGCAGTGAATTAAATTTGCATAAAGGTTATATGGCGAGATTTGGAATTTCGCAGGGAAATATAAATAAAACTCGGATGGCAATTGATAATGTCGCTTATTGTTCTTATATGTTAAGAATAGCTTATGAAAATAGTGAAGTTGAAATTTTAGCTGCGGTTTTAGCCTGCGCTTATAGTTATGAAGTTATAGCTAAAAAAATTTTAAATAATAATCCGAAAGCGATTGAGCATGAATTATATGGTGATTGGTTAAAAATTTATTCGTCTGATGATTATTCAAAACATAATCGCAAATTAATAAATATGCTTGATAATTTAACTAAGAATTATAGTTTTGAAAAAACAAAATTTCTCGAGGAGATTTTTGTTTATTGTTCACAATATGAAATGAAATTTTGGGATTTTTCTTGGAGATCTAAATTTGTTGGAGCTGAATAAAATTGATATTTGATAAAGATAAATTACTTGTTTATGCGATCACGGACAGAATTTTATTTTCTGAGAAAGAAAAAATTTTTTTTAATCGAGTCGAAAAAGTTTTAAAAAGCGGCGTTAAATGTTTGCAATTTAGGAATAAAGATATTTCGAGAGAAGATTTTTTAAAAAAAGCGATTGTTTTGCGAGATTTATGTAAGAAATATAATGCGTTATTTATTATAAACGATGAAGTTGAAATAGCGATAAAAATTAAAGCTGATGGAGTTCATGTGGGACAAGAAGATATGGAAGCGCAAAAAGCAAGAAAAATGATCGGTAAAGACATGATTTTAGGAATTTCGTGTGAAAATTTAGAGCAGGCGATTTGGGCGGAAAAAAATGGTGCGGATTATTTAGGAGTCGGGGCAATTTTTAAAACCAACTCAAAAGAGGACGCTAAAACAGTGTCGCGTGAGACGCTGAAAAAAATTTGTGATGAAGTAAAAATTCCGGTTGTTGCAATCGGTGGAATTAATGAAGAAAATATGGATTTATTATCGGGAATAAAATTAGCAGGATTTGCTATGATTCAAGCAATTTTTGGCGCACATGATATAAAAATGCAGTGCGAAAGATTAATCTTAACAGCAAAAAAAATAATTGGAGAAAGGTATGAAAATTAAAGGAGTTATTTTTGATGCTGACGGAGTTATTTTAGATTCGACGGGAATCTGGAGTGTAATCGGCAGCAGATTTTTGGATAGTTTAAAAATTACGCATGATAAAAATATAGATGAATTTTTAAAAACGATGACAGTGCCACAAGCGATTTTATACTTAAAAAATGAATTTAAAATAAATCTTTCTGAGTATGAAATAAAAGATAAAATTCGCGAGATTATAAATAAATATTATGCTTGTAATGTGAAATTAAAAAGTGGTGTTCTGGATTTTTTGGAAATGCTCAAAAAAAATAATATTAAAATGTGTGTTGCGACAGCTAATAATTATGATACGATAGAAAGTACTTTTGACAGATTAGATATAAAAAAATATTTTTTGGCGATATTTTCGTGTGAAAAAATGGATTGTGATAAAACGTCGTCAAAGATTTTTGATATAGCGTTGGATTTTTTAGATTTAAAAAAAAATGATGTTGTTGTTTTTGAAGATTCGCTTCATGCAATTCAAACTGTTAAAAAAGCAAATTTTTTTGTAATTGGAATGTTTGATAAATGTGAACAAGAAAATTGGTGCGAAATAAAAAATTTGGCAAATTATTGTTTTAGTGATTTTGTCTCGACGCGGGAATTTTTTTTAGCGAATAAGTTTATTTAAAATTAATTTATACGAAAAAAAGCCTGATAAAAATCAGGTTTTTTTGTGTGGATTAAAATAAATTTGGAGTAAGTAAAATTTTTTTGAAAGTAAAATATTGGAGTATAAAATTTTTTATAGACGGTGTTTGCAAGGATAAAAAATAAGCCATAAAAAAATGTTGTCACAAAACTATTGCGTCATTTATAAAGTTGTTTATTACATAATTGAGTGGATTTACGATTTTTTTTTAAGTAGTATATCCGTACAAAACCCGTAAATTTTGGTTGAATTGGTTGAAATTGAAGTTTTAATACCTTTTTGAGTTTTGTTCATTAGAAGATAATTGAATATATGGATTCAATCAATTTTGTTTTTTCAAGAGCAGCGGCATCGCGAGCGTTGCTAGAAGACAAACGAAAAACCACTCTCTATCTTATCACTTTTTTCATCCTCAATTACACTATTTTTATTTTATGTGAACGCTGCCCAATAAGTTTAATAAAAT
>CAMVHY010000129.1 GCA_947167415.1 uncultured Clostridia bacterium | reverse complement strand
GTAGATTAAAAAAAAATCTAAAGTCCAGCCCGTCAATATTTTTTCCGCAGAAGTTTAATTTTTTTATATATCCTGCTTTGCTTCTCTGCGCAATCAAAAAATTGTTTTTAAAATTATCTTTGGTTAAATTTGTTTTATATCGTGAATTTATTTTTTTTATAAAATCAGCCAATAAAAATTTTTTTTCGCTTAAAAACCCCGGGGCATTTTTATCTTCTTGACTATCAACACTTTTTAAATATGGTAATGATTTCGCCCAAACATTTTCGGAATTCTCAGTAAAACCTGAACTAATTGCATGAAAAACAGCTTGAATTTCTTTTTTATTATATTTTATTGTTTCTCCGGCAGTCGAATTTACAGCCATTTTTATTTTTTGATAATTTGTATCAAAATCGGCTCCCCAATTTTTTTTTAAATTGTTGGGTTCGGCATAGGTTTGATATAAATTTTTATAGTTAATTCCGTCATAATTTTTTATCGCATAAGTTCGTGAGGCAACCGCTTGCGCTTTTAATGCTTCGATTTCAAAACTAACAGGCATTTCTGCTGCAACGACACCTATTAAATAATCTTCTAATTTTTTATCATCGCGTTTAAAATCATTTGCTTTACATATTTCAATATCATTCAGCAAATCAATTTTACTTTCTTGTAAAATATTTTTTTTTATTGATAATTCGTTGCCATCTATTTTTTTTCCAGCTTGAAAAATAAAAAAAATATAATTGATACTAAACGGGATAAAAAACAAAATTATAATTACCAGAAAAAATATTTTTCTCATATCTGATACACGCCTTATTTTTTAAAAATAATCTGCTTTTGTTATATGTACAAGGATAATTTTTTATATCTAATGATTTTACATATCATATTTTTTAATAAACTGTTTTCTTAATCATTTTTTACCTGATTTTTAATACTTTTTTCTTTGATTAGCTCTTATTTTTAACAATAAAAAAAAAACGACCATAAGTCGCTCTTTGCTTTAAAGAAAATCGTTTTAAATCAATTCAAACTCAAAAAAAATCTTGTTTAAAAATTGATCAAACACATCGTTGTGCATAAAACAAATATTGTGCTGAGAATTATTTATCTTACATAACTCACAGTTCTTTACCAAAGCATCAAATTGATTTTGACTGTCTGCACCAACAGTTTCGTCATTTTCATACTGAAACAAAAGAATTTTTGTTTTCATCTGATTTATTTTCTCAATGTATTCAGGTTCAAAAATTTTATTTGTCGCTTTAAAAGCCTGTTTTAACCAGGCAAAACTTGCGATATCAACAATTAATTCTGGATTTTTAATTCTTCTTTTAGCGCCATAAACATATCGCGGATAATCTTTATAAATTGGATTATCGAATTTATTTTTTGGATCACAATTTTTTTGTTCAGGAAAATATTGTTCAAGATTATTTTCTGTTTGCATAACCAAATTTTTTGCTTGTATCTGATTTGGTTTTAATTTTATTTCAAACATTGGTGCCGACAAAATAACCAGCTTTAAATTTTTTGGCTGATAAATTTGCATAAACCTTGTTATTACTGTTCCACCCATTGAATGCCCAAACAAAAATAAATTATCGATTGGAATTTTATTTTCAGCAAAAACAATTTGGTCAAAAAAATTTTTCAAATCATGTGCATAGTCGTCAAAATTTTTTACATAAACAACATTTTTATTTTCGATCAATCTATCAGAAAATCCATGCCCACGCTGGTCATAAATATAAACGGCACAACTTTGTTTTAAAAAATAATATATTAACTCGCTATATCTTTGTGTGTTTTCGCTAAAACCATGAACCATTACAACAACAGATTTAAAATTTTCAGGCACAAACTTTTCATAAAACAAATTTACCCCGTCAAATGTTTTTAAGTAACCAGTTGTTTTTACTTGATTTATAAACGGCAAAACTTTTTCTTCCATTTCGCGTTCATAATTTTCTTCGCTCACACAAATTTTCTTTTCGGCAATCCCCCGATTTTTAAACATATTATTCGCCTCCACAAAAAATAATTTACCAAATAAAAAATAAATACGACATCAAATTTTTACAGTTCCATTATAAAAAAATAGTCATCGAGAAACAATTTTTATATGCAAACAGTTTTTTGTCTCACAAAAATATTTTTCTTGTTGGGCAAAAAAAATTAACCGACCAAGCAAAAATTTTTTTGATAAAAAAATCCGGCTGCTTATAATAAGTTTTGGTAACAGAATTTAAAATTAAAAATTAGGAGTTATTTTGTCATGAAAAAAATTTTAGCTGGAACATATTTAATTTTAATTTTGATAAGTTTTTCTGGGTGCGCAAATCAATCCAAAACAAAAATTTATTATCCCGATGAAAAACAAGAAAAATTAATAACGCGCGATATAAATTTAGATTTAAAATCAGATAACAAAAACGAAAAAATTTTGGACGAGTTAAAAAAAAGTAAAGTGATAAAAAATGATACAGAGATAAAAAATATAAATTTTGAAAACGAATCCGACCAAGATGAAAATAAAATTTTGTGTATAGATTTTAAAAACGAGTTTATAAATTTAGATGAAGTGGGGGCTGAGTCTGAAGATTTAATTTTAAAATCGATTTTAAAAACGTTTGCGGAGGTTTATGACGTAAAAAAAATTAGGATAACGGTTAATGGCGAAAATTATGAATCAGGACATATCGAAATGGAAGATGGAGATTATTTTGATGTTGAATAAAACATTGGATTTAATAAAAAAAAATGGCTTGGTATTAAAAAAAAAGTATGGGCAGAATTTTTTGATTGACGATAATATTATGCGAAAAATTATTTCGGCACTTGAATTAGATAAAAGTGATTTGATTTTGGAAATTGGTCCGGGACTTGGAATTTTGACAGAAAATTTTTTGATTGCACGAAAAGTAATTTTGATTGAGATAGATGAAACAGCAGCTATTTTTTTGAAAAATAAATTCGACAAAAATAAAAATGTGCAGGTTATAAATTCTGACGTTTTAAAAATTGATTTGGAAAAAATGTTTCAGGGCGAAAAAAATATTAAAATCGTTTCGAATTTGCCATATTATATTTCGACCGCCGTCATAACAAAATGCCTCGAGATTAAAAAAAATATTGATTTAAAATTTATGGTTTTTATGATGCAAAAAGAAGTTGCCGAAAGAATTTTGTCTGCGCCGAATAAAAAATCTTATGGCTCGCTTTCTGTTTTTGCGCAATACAAATCTGACATTTCATTTGTAGAAAAAAATGTGTCACCAAACTGTTTTTTGCCCAAGCCAAAAGTAATCTCGAGCATAATAAAATTTATTTCGAAAAATAATTTTGAAGCCGATGATACGGAACAAAAATTTTTGTTTTCACTCGTAAAAAAATCTTTTTCCAAGCGACGAAAAACTTTAATTAACTGTCTCGATAATTTTTGTGGACTATCAAAGAACAAAATCGCAAATGTTTTGACACAAAATAATTTAGCTTTAAATATTCGCGCCGAAAGCATGACGATCAACGATTTTATAAATTTAAGTTTGGGTATAAAAAAATTCTTGACAGTGAAAAAAATCACAAGCCAAGAATAAAAATTTAATTTATGTATCAAAAAACGATCTTAAATTTAAGACCGTTTTTTTTGCGTACTTTTTATTATCCTCAGCTTTATTATATTCCTCCAAAACACGCGTCCGCAGTTTCACAAGTAATATCACCTTCTATTTTTGGTTGTGACCAATGGGCACGATATCCTCGCCAGCTACCTCCATCACTATAACAATGTATATAATCACATTCTCTTGAAGCCAAAATACATTCTACCACTGAATAATCTTGCTTCATTGAGACTCCGCCTTTTAAAGCCATAAAAGCACCAATCGCAAAAGAAGCAATTTTGAACAGAATTGCGGGGACTCCGATAAGACCGGCCAAAGCTGTGGTAATCGGCAAAAATGTCAATGCAATTAGTCCCACACCGCCAAGAATAAACATTCCGCATTTAAAATATTTTGCAGCCTTATAGCATTTTACATGTGAAACTTTATCATTTAGAAACATCTGCAACACAGATTTTACTACACCAAAAACTGACAAGGTAGTAATCCCTATTCCGACTAATGGCAAAAATGGCAATGAAATCGGAGAAACAGCCAACAAAACTCCTAATGTTGCTGTGCCAATAAATGCAAGAATATTAACCCCTTTATAAAACCAGCATTCCCCACTGACACCACCGAGACTATTTACTCCTCCATCACCGATAGGCAGAGACGCATTCTCAGGCTTAGCAATTTCTCGATGAGTATTTAAAAAATCTGATTGTGAGCCGATAATTGCTTTTAATATTCCAGTGGCAACGCATAAAGCTCCAAAAATAATTAAACTAGTTGCAACAAGTCCCGAGCAAAAAATTGCACCTGATGTAATTAATGCCGCGCCGCTAAGTATCCATGCGCAATTTCTTAAAATTTTAGGGATAAAAGCTCTGATGCCAATCGGTTTCATACTTAGAATTGAATTTGCTAAAGCCAAACAGGACGGAATTAAAAATCCAACTCCTAAAACAAACGGCAAAGACCACGCAAACCCTGAAAAAATAATTAAAGCAACACCAAATAAAATTGCCGAGCCAAACAAAAGCAAATTTGGTATCTGGTGTGTTTTAAACGCCAAAAACGTTTTTTGTTTTTGTTTTGAGGTTACTTCTACTTCTTCTTCTGATTCTTCTAACATAAAAACTGCCTCCTCTTAAATAAAAAAATAAATCAAAAACCAATCGATTTTTTTACCGACACATAAAAAATTAAAAA
>CAMVHY010000128.1 GCA_947167415.1 uncultured Clostridia bacterium | reverse complement strand
TGTAACTGTAACTCGTATTTTGTGTTCTACTAAGTGTGAACTAGAATTTGATTTAACATTTAAATTAAAAGTAAATTAGTTGTTTCATTCTGTAGCTTATTTTTTAATAAAAAAACGTATCGTTTTTTGACGATACGTTTTGATTTTTATTATCTTAATTTTGTTTTACGTAAAATCAAAAGAGATAACCTAATAATCCAGTTGACTCAAAAACCATTATTTTCTTCCATTTCTTTTATTACAAAGTCTGGTTTTATTACCCATCCAACAAAAATGCAAGTTAAAAATGAAATCATCGGCATCAAAAAATTATTACTTACATAATCAACCAAATCTAATAATTGCGCTGTATTTCCATTGGGCAATTTTAATTCAAAATAAAATAAATTATATCCAAGACAAACGATTACTAAACCAAACGTTATAAAAATACTTGAGATAACGCTTGCTTTTTTTCTAGACCATTTAAAAATCCGCATAAAGTTCGCAATAATAGTTTCTGTAATTGAAATACAAGAAGTCAATGCTGCAAACGCAACCATTAAAAAAAATAAGACAGCAATTATTTGTCCTGCAAATCCCATCGTATTAAAAATTTTTGGCAACGATATAAACATCAAACTGGGTCCTTGAGACATTGCATCTTTTCCTAAAAAAACATAAACCGCTGGAATAATAATTGCACCTGAAATTAATGCTGCTCCTGTATCAAATAATTCTATTTGTCGAATTGATTTGCTTAAATTAATATCTTTTTTTACATACGCTCCATAGGTTATCATGATTCCCATCGAAACACTTAAAGAAAAAAATAATTGGCTCATCGCATCTAAAGTTATTTCTAACAAACGTTTTAAACTTAAATTACTAAAATCAGGCAATAGATAAATTTTTAAGCCATCCCATGCCGTTCGCGTAATATTATTTTTATCCGTAAATTTTAACCCGAGCGAATAAAATAAAATCCCCAAAATTATCATTAATAATCCGGGCATAATTATTTTTGAAAATCTTTCGACTCCGCTTTCGACGTCAAAAAAAGTTATGCAAGCCGTAATCATAAAAAAAACTAGCGTCCAAAAAATTGATCGATAAGGCGAGCTTAAAAAATTTGTAAAAAAATTATTACTTATAGTCTGATTCCCATTTCCAGTTAAAAAATCATAGCTATATTTTAAAAACCAGCCTCCAACAATTGGATAATAAGTTATGATTAAAATCGGTATCAAAATAGTTAATTTGCCTAAGAAATTCCATTTTTTATTTAAAAAGCCAAACACTTCAACAGCATGTTTTTTTGTTTTACGACCTAAAGCTAAATCGCTTGCAAGTAAAACAAAGCCAAAAATAAAAACCAATAATAAATAAATCAATAAAAACAAACCGCCACCATCTTTTGCAGCTAAATACGGAAACCGCCAAATATTGCCGACTCCAACAGCGCTTCCTGCTGCCGCTAAAATAAAGCCTAAATTACTTTTAAAACCACTTCCATCTTGATTTTCTTCTTGTTCCATAAAAATACACTCCTTAAACTTTTTTTGGTTTCCTAATTAAATCGTTTTAATAGATTAATAATTAAGTTATAAATTAGACTTAATAATCCAGTCGATTCGATAAACAAAATTAGCATTATAAGCGGTGAAACATATTTAATTGTAAATGCATAAATATTTTTGCTTTTAAACTTATGATTATTAAATTCCATTTCTTCTATTACAAAACTTGGTTTCACAATCCAGCCAACAAAAACACAGGTTAAAAATGCTACCAACGGCATTAAAAAATTTCCACACAAATAATCTACAATGTCGAGCAATTGTCCAACCTGACCATTTGGCAATTTAAAATCAAAATAAAACAAATTAAATCCAAGACAAACTAAAATCGATAAAAACGCGATCGCTAAACTATTTAACACACAAGATCTTTCTCTCGACGTTTTAAATAATTCCATAGAACTTGCAACAATAGCTTCCAAAACAGAAATGCTTGAAGTTAAAGCAGCAAATGCAACCATAATAAAAAATATTGCCCCAACAATTTGTCCAGCTAATCCCATCGTATTAAAAATTTTTGGCAAAGAAATAAATAATAAACCCGGTCCAGCAGACATTGCTCCTTTTCCCAAAAAAACATAAACTGCTGGAACAATTATAGAACCAACCAAGAAAGATATAATTATATCAAATAAATCTATTTGCTTAATTGCGCTTTCCATATTTGTATCTTTTTTTGCGTAAGCACCATAAGTTAACATGATTCCCATTGACAATCCTAAAGAATAAAACGCTTGACAAACTGCATCCAAAGCAATTTCTAAAAATTTATTAAATGTTATCTCATTAAAATTTGGCAATAAATAAATTTTTAAGCCTTGAGCTGCCGTACGTGTTTCACCGTTCATATCCGTATATTTTAAACCAAAAGAATAAATTGCAATGCCAATAATTATTAAAACCAAACCAGGCATTATAATCTTCGAAAACTTCTCGATTCCTTTTTCGACACCAAAATAAACTATTATTGCTGTCAAAAATAAATAAGCTAACATCCAAAAAATTAATTCTCCAGGTGAATTTAAAAAATTACTAAAAAAATTATTTGTTGCTGTAGCTTTTCCTTGTCCAGACAAAAAAGAAAAACAATATTTTAACACCCATCCTCCAATAATTGGATAATAAGTCATAATAAGAAATGGAACAATAAAAGTCAGTTTGCCTAAAAAATTCCATCCTGGTTTTATTGAGCCAAATAATTCTAAAGAATGCTTTTGAGTTCGTCGACCCAAAGCCAATTCTGTTATCAAAAATGAAAATCCAAATGTTAAACTTACCAATAAATAAATTAATAAAAATAATCCGCCGCCATCTCTCGCAGCTAAATATGGAAATCGCCATATATTTCCTAAGCCAACAGCACTACCTGCCGTTGCTAATATAAAACCGAGTCGGTTGCTAAAACCGGCTTTTTTATTTTCTGCTTCCATAAAAAATATTTCCCCCTTAATTTTTAAAAATAAGTTTATATCTTTCGATTTTATTTGTCAAATTATTTTAATTTCGTGTGAAGAAATATTTTGTAAAAAAAATTTTGTTTTGATAAAACTCGATGTGATTTGTCCGATAAAAATTTTTTAGTCATTCAAAATGAAACCGTATTTATATTTTTAAGTTGCAAAATATTTTTAGATTGGTTTTTGATTTTAGGCAGTGTTCGCATAAAATAAAAATGGATTAACCAAAAAGAAAAAAGTGATAAGATAGAAATATGAAGTTTATAAAAATATAATATAAGAAGCTAAGGAAATTAATGCCGATAGCGAGGAAACCGGCGAAAATATAAAACTACGAATTCATGCATGTGATACTTTACATAATAGAGAATAGTTGCAAATAGATGGTATTACTAAAAAAATATGGGAACTGGTACATAGTTTATATGAAATTTAGTAGATAGTCAAAGAACGGTATAATTTTCAAAGCTATTGCTTTTTATTCAAACCTTAATTTTAGGAAATATAAAAAAACCACAGCTGCGTAATGAAGAGGATTATATAATCTTTTTGCTTTTTGTTTGTTTCCAAGCAACTCTCACAATGCTCGTGAAAAAAGAAAGTTGATTGAATCCATATATTCCAAAAATAATAATTATCTCCTGATAGACAGAGCTTATGAAGATAATAAAACTTTAGCTTTAGACAAAGATCATGGTTTTCGCATTCTTATTTCCATCTAAAAAAAATCGTAAATTATCTTTACGCAAAAAATTTTTACTCGCTACGATAAGCTTGATTCTATTTTTATTTCTACTATCTCTCTTAGTTTTATTTTTGATTTGCTTTTTATGTAAACGCCAATTTTTATGTATTAATTAATTTGTTTTAAAATCAAATTTATGCAATTGGCATTAAAAAAGAGTTTTGCCTTTGTTATTGAAATCATCAACAGAAATCATGCCAGGCATTGGTTCTTCTTGAGTTAAATTTTCATGTTTTAAATTTTGTATGTTATTCTCGTTGTCGTCTTTCTTTTTAGGTGGTTTTCTCTTTTCATTAATCCATCGAAATTTATCATTAAATGCGTAAGATTGACATGCTTTGCGAATAAAATAATACCCCAAAAACAAAAACGGAATCACACTAAAAACAAAACTCAAAACTGCTGAAATAATATATAATTCAGTCGGTTTTGGTTCAAATTCAATCCCGAGTCTCTGACGATCTTCAGCATTAAATATGTCATAACCATAAAAAGCAGTATCTGAAAAAATATCTTTGTCAACGATATTCCAAAAATCCTTTTTGTTGGATATTTTTTTTATAAGTGGATAAATGCTTTTAACTGAACCACGCGTGAAAAGATTGTCAAGCGATTCGTTCCATTTTATTTCATTATCCTTTATCTCGACAACATCTAGTAATTTATCAAAATCTTAGATTGGACAACTTCCGGTATGCAATATAGACTGAAATTTAAAATTATCTCGTTTCCAATGTAATTTAGCATCCTTATCGTTGGTTTTGGACTGAATGAATTCTTTTAATGAAGAAATATCTGTAATCGAATTGATACAAATATGTTTTTCTATATCTTCAATGCTCGAATATTTAACTACTTTTAGATTTTCCATTTGACTTCTGAGATTGAATATATATCGAGTTTTTTTTAATGAATTACCAGAAAAGACCTTCTTGTATAACTTTACCTTTTTCTCATTTCCAGCAACCCAGTCGGAAAAAAATGCTCCATTAATAGAACCTGTATTAGGTAGCGTTCACATAAAATAAAAATAGATTGAACAAAAAGG
>CAMVHY010000127.1 GCA_947167415.1 uncultured Clostridia bacterium | reverse complement strand
AATACAAATCTAAAAATCGGAAATTAACGTGTTTTTATATTTTTGTTTTTGATAAAAAAAATTTTTTGGATACATTTGTATGTATAAAAACAATGAAAGCGATTGTAATAAGCTATAATTATCACGGATGCCTTTAAATTGTGAAGATCTTGAAGATTTTAATAATAGAAATTGATTCTTACCAATGACATAAACATAAATTATTTTATTTAGTCATTTTATTTTTGGGTTTATTTTTTATATACGAGTTGATCTTATTTGATAGAAAAATAAACTTTGCTTTAGAATGATTAATAGGTTAGTAATTTAATTTAAAAAAATAAGTGCCAATAATTTGGTTTTAAATAAAAAAATGTCAAACGAATAAAAAATATTTAAAGATAAATAATATATAGTGAAAGTCATCGAGTATAATCAATGACTTTCGTTTTTTATAGCGAAATATTTAGTAATTACTCTTATTATGGCTAATTTAAAAGTTTTATATGACAGTATAAAATGACATTAGTTTAAAACTAATGTTACATTATTCTTAAATCTATTTTAGACTATTGACTTATAAATTTTTGACAAAATATAATTAGCGCGTTGCTCTGGGTAATCTATCAACATACTGCAGATTAAAAGAGATTGCCCTATAAAAAAATAAAAGCTCATTTTAAGGAGGAAATAGAATGAGAGAAAATTTTTTTAAGTGTTTTGCCGCTTTAAGTTTAGCGGCCGTATTGACTGTATCAGTTGTGCCTGCTACAGATTTTTCGGTTAGTGTTTTTGCTGATTCTACGAATAGGATAAGCAATAATATAAAGGTTTCTCGCAAGACATTGCTTTGTGAACCTGGTATCCCTGCTTTACCGACAATAAATGTCAATCAAAGCAAAATACAGCATGTGGTATCGGGTAGTTATTTAAATATTAAACTCGATGATGAGGTTAAAAAAGATTCCAAGTTTAATTTAGTTCTTTCTGACGCAGAATTTGCTTTTGATGCTAAGAAATCGGGATATATTACGGATGCAGGCAAAGATCCATTTGACTCAAAGCTTGGCTCAGTAAATGGTAATGTTTATACACGGTATTCCGATGAGGAGCACAATGATGATAATAAGGAATACGAGTTAACATTTGATGGTGATTATGCAACTGTAACAGTTTTGAGAGATTTTGATGAGAAGGAAACTATTAAGATTCCTATGATTGTTAGATTAGACGAAAATTTGATTAGTGGGCCTGCGAGCGTTAGAGTTGACGCTAATAATTCAGGTATTTCAGGTTCAAGCAAATTAATTTTTGCAAGCGTTGATAAAGGATCTACTAGCGCTTCTGTTAAAAATATCCAAACAGGTAAAAATAAGATTTATATAAACGAATTATTAATTCAAGAAAACGTTGCAGGTTCGATGAATCCCACAGATGGTGGCGGATTTTATCTTGAATTACCAAGTGGGTATCGTTTTGTAAAAGAGAGCGATTTTGATATTAAAATGACGAATGTTGATGGTGATTCTACTGAAACTTTGACCAATGACAGTAAAATATTGGAGGTAAGGTTTAGAAATTTTATTCCTTCAGCATCTTCGACAGGACGTATAAAAATAATGGGTTTGTCAATTGTTCCTAAATATGAATCTGATAGCATTTCCAAGGAAGAGATTGAAATTAATATTGGAAATATAGGTTCGTCGGATATGGTTACGGAACAAAGTTTTAAAGCAGGTATTCGCGCAGATTATGGTGTAGGTTTTAAAACAGAAGGTTCTGTTCCTACGATTTTGAACGGTTTTTATGACTTGGATTCTGCGTCGAACGAAAAAGTAAAATCTGTTAAACTTGTAGTTTCCGAAGAGACAACAGGTTCTTTGATAAATGGCGGAGACTTGAAATTAACTGTTTCAGATAAAGCGAAAATTCGCGGTGTAAAAATAGAAGATAAAGACAATATTAGTCAATCAATAAATGGAACTTTTGCGCTAGGTGATAATAAAAATAGCGTTGACGTCCAAGAAAATAAAGTTATCTTGAGAGGTTTAACGCATTCAGACTCTTCAAGTAGCTCAAATAATAAAGCTAAATTTACAATTTCTTTCTATTTGAGTGTCGAGTCAGGATATGAGGGAGATATTACTGTAGAAGTTTCTGGCGATGCTTTAAGAAATTCTTCTTCAGAAGTTCAAAAGATGGTTATTGCAAAAGCTGTTAATCCGATAACTGTTGATGTAAAAACATCTTATTTCAGACCAGGAACTACAGCTGAACTTGACGATATCGTTTTGACGGAACAAAAAGTTGGAAATAAAAATTATTCAGCTTTCGAAGAAAATAAGACTTTAGTTTTTGGATTTAAAAATAATAATAATTACTTGTCAATAGTCGGAACTCCAACTGTGTCAGTTGAAAATGGTTCGGTTAAAGATGTAAAAGTAAACAATTCGAACAGTGATGGTTCTTTACTTTCATTTAAAATTAAAGATCCCGCATCAGGAAGCAAAGTAAGCAAAATTACTATTTCAGGATTAAAAGTTGCATCGAGTTTAAGTACTCCACAAGGAACTTATGATTTAGTTGTTGGTGGTACAGCAATCGCAGGAAATAGTACAACGTTGATAGGAACTGACAGCAAAAAAGCTTCTTTCTCGACTGACGGTATAACTGTTGCTAAGTTGCAATACGGTGGAGCAACTACTATGAAAATTACAATTGGGGATAAAATTGCTGTTATAAACGGCAAAAATATAGAAATGCAAGTAGCTCCGTTTATTGATCCTGCTACTGGTACGACTTATATGCAAGTTAGCGATATCGTAAAAGCTACGGGAATGAATTGCAGTTTCTTTGATAACGCAATTCACAAATTGGATGGCATGAATAAAAATTTATTTGTGACATTTGGAAACAGAACTTTTGAAAGAAATTCAAGTAGCGTAAGAATTTATGGCGAAATGATCCCTGAGACAATGACTAATGAGCAAGGATTACCTGTTAATATGATAATTAAAGATGATTACTCCTGCTTGCCATTAAGATATTTTGTTGAAAAAGTTTTGGGACAAAAAATAACTTGGAACGGAACTGACAACACAATAGTTGTTGAGTAGTAAAAAATTTTAAAGGCCCCGTTTGGGGTCTTTTTTAATATTCAAGTATAAAAAATTGGGAGGCGTTTAAAATGATAAATAATAAAATAAAAATTTTTGTGATGGGATTTGCAACGGCAGCTATTATTTTTAGTTCGAAAAATATTTTTGCGTTAGGACAAAAAGTTTATGCCTATTTTTGCGATGATTATAAAATCGAAATCGATGGTTTAGAATTAAAATTAATGGATGGGACGAGAATATTAAATTATGGGGACCGAACTTATCTTTCTGTGAGAAATATTGCGGAAGCATTGGGCGCAACAGTAAAATGGGATGAAAGAACTAAAACAATTAGCATAAATAAACCCAAAGCAGAAGAAAAAATCGTTGAGAAAACAGTCGAAAAAATTGTTGAAGTGCCGAGCAATAAAAAAACTAATTATCAGAAATTGCCGATTAAATTAAATAAAAAATCGTGTATAGTGCAAATAAACGGCTTTGAGAAAAAAAATGGGCTTGCATATGTTTATTTGGACGTAAAAAATAAATCAGGCGAAAGTTTGAATTTGAATTATGACGAAGCAAAAATTATTTGTAATGGAAAAGAATATTCGCCAACTTTATTGTCGCATGATTTTGGCGATGCGATCGAAAACGAGGATAAATTAACGGATAAAAGAATTATTTTTGAAGGTACTAATGATTTAGAAAACGAATTTAATTTACAAATTCCTGTTTCTTCGTCGAACGGATCAAGTTACAAAGAAACTTTTGAGTTTAATATAAGCGCCGATTAAAAATAAAAATTAATTTATGTAAAAAAAATCCTGATGATAACTTTTTTGTCGGGATTTTTTGTTTTTAAACTTAAAAGTTGTCATTCTTTGATTTATCATACCTCCGTTTGGCTGTTTAAATGAATAATTTTGATTTTAATATTTATTTATTATATCTTTGTTGTATTTCTGATAAACATTATAATCAAGCCGAGTCTGATGTTTTTTCTGATAACAATTCTTAAGTTTCAGCACAATTAATGGCAAACAACAAATTACATCAATACCAACAAAAATAATCTTAATAACCAATGCTAACTTTAACATAAAAGCAAGAAATGAGAGCACAATAAAAATTATTGCTAGCAATATTAATGCGTTAAACAACCAATTGGATTTTTTTCGATTAGCATTTGGATTACAATTCTTTTTTTGAATTTGGAACAGATCGTGATTTTGTTCTGAATTGCTTGAAATATTACTTTCATTAATATTTTCTTGATCAATCTCAAGAGTTGGAATTTGCAATCTTATCGCTAGTTTATTTTTATCATCATCGGTTGCATACTTATTAATATCATCGACAATTTTATAAAACGGTTTTTCTAAAGCCATTTAAAGCTCACATCACCTTTTAGTATCTTAAATAATTTTTTCCACATACCTTTTCGTTGCCATCGAATAAATCTTTGATGAACCGTATCTCACTTGACATAATCCGGCGGCAAATTCCTCCGCGGAGATTCTGTTTTAAGTGTCCAAATAACTGTATTAATAAACTTCCGGTTATCTTTGGCTATGCTTCCATGTTGCCCAGGCTGACCTGTCAGGTGCGATTTTATTAGCTCCTACTCAGTATCACTTGTGTCAAATCCACGATACGTTTTTTTCCCATTTTTATTTTGCTCCTTTTTTTTAATTCCCTCTATTATACTTTATTTTATAGTTTATTCCTCTTTTTTATC
>CAMVHY010000126.1 GCA_947167415.1 uncultured Clostridia bacterium | reverse complement strand
CTTTGCCATTAAAGTGAGTTAAAAGTTTGCTTAATTTTGGCTTTGAACCAAATCTATCTTTACCGTTTTCGAATTTTAATCCGTCCCCATCTATTTGATAATTTATTGAAACATGATCCTGATCGTTCATGCATTTCGTTGCTGATTTACTTAATGATGCTGAAATAGTATAAAACATTTTGGACATAGGCGAAGAGTTTGTACTCTCACAGAAGTGAGTATAAACACTAATACTATTTTTATTATTTGCAATTTCACTTGATCGTGGCAAATTTTTGCTAACAGAAATACCTAATTCATTATGCAATTCTAGCATCATGTTCTGCTTGTAATCGTCAACATCATTCACACCAGGCTTTAAAGATAATTTTTTGATGCCGACAACCCGATCTGCAAAATCATTTGTTTTATGGTACCGCTCACCACTGTTTTTTGAATCATGCACTCGTTTCATATACATAGCTATCTCGTAAGACAATGGAAATTTGCTTTGTATATCATTTTTCTCTTGCGGAGATTTTGCGCTGATTCTCTTTCCTAACTCTAAAAAGTACAAATAAAAACTTGGAATATGGGAAATCATACTATTAAATGCATTGAACCAACAATGAGAAGATCCATTATCATGTCCAAGAAAAGGAATTTCAACATCTGCCAGCTCATTTTCCGTGATATTAATAGCAGAATGATTTATCGGATCCCAAAAAGACAACTTACCTGGGTGATTTTGACCATTTAAATCTGTATAAGCAGAAATCCATCCATTTAATCCATCAAAATCCATATTAGTATAATCTCTGCATGTTCCGGCATCTTGTTCGGATTGTTCTTTAAAATAAAATTTAATTATGCGACTAAGGTCTCGAACCGCTTCCATTTTTTTAACGATTGCTACCTGTTCATTTTGATTATTATAATTTGGATTTTGTTGTTTTTTAAGTTCGAAAGCGTTTGTAGCCTTTTGGATTTCAGTGGCCAATTGACGTATACGTGCATTAACTGCGATATAAAATTGTTCTTTATTAAGCTTCATCTCTTTAAGTATTTTATCTATGGAATAAATATCTTCCTGTTCTCGTAAATATTCACCACCAAGTTGCATTCCCAAAAAATCCGGTGAACTATCCGTTACCATATTAATATTGTTGTTTTGTAGTAGCTGATTATTAATATTGTTTTGTTTGTTATTGTCTGATGCATTTAGTATTTTATCCATTTTAGCCAATATCATTGGATTTATCATTGGATTATATGGATTCATCACTGGATTATTAATCCCATTTTGAGGCATATTCACTGGATTCATACTCGGTTGATATAAATCAATTATGTTTGGATTTATCATCATTGGAACATTATTCATGACTTGATTCATCATGTTTTGATTCATTTGATTTATCATCATTGGATTTTGGTTATTCATATTCTGATGATATTGATATTGATTACCCATTTGATTTTGTATCATTATTTGATTATTATTCATGTTTTGATCCATTTGATTATTCATCATTTGATTTTGATTATTCATGTTTGGATTCATTATTTTAACTCCCCTATAAAATAGAAAATAAGTTTCATAACAATAAAATTAAAATAAATTACAACTGCGTTGTACAACTAAAAAATATTGTTTGTCAAGCGTTTTATCTTTTGATTTTAATTTTTTTGCACTGGTAGATCGAAAAAAATAAATAATAAATATAAATGATTACGCCAAACTTAAATTATAAACCAAAATGTATTTATTTTCAAATAAAAAAATAAGTACTAGCATTTTTATTTGCGGACAAAAAAACCGCTAATAAAAAAATTAGCACTTAGATTCTTTTTTGTTTCTAAATTAAATTCCTGCTCCAAAAGGAAATTATCGGCATTATATTTACAAATTTTTTTTTGATCGACAGAATAAATTTTATTTTTATCAAGCCAAATTTGATATGGAAAATTATTTATATCAACTAATTTTTTTTCGCCCGTATCCAAATTATAAACGCTGAGTTTTTTTTTGTTTTGATGCCAATCGTCATGCGAAATAATTAATTTATGCTTATAAAGCAGAATTTGTTTCGGCGAAATTTCATCCAGATACACTCTTTTTATTTTATTATCATACAAATTTAATTTACACAAAATATTATTTTCGTATTCAATAAAGTTTCCGTCCTGTTTTTTTATTTGTGATAAACCGCCAAAAAAAATATCATCCATTATTTTTATAAAATCATATTGTCCGGCACTAAAATTTTTTATATCAATCTTTTTAATTATCTTTAACTTATCCGCATCGATTACATAAATAAAATTTTTTATCTGATTATGAAAGAAATTTCCAAATGCAAACAATTTCCCATCATAAATTTTCATGTGCGTAATATAACATTCCGGAATAATTAATTTTTGGTTTATATTTTTTTTAAAATTATGTTTAACAATATTTGCGCTACCGGTACAATTTGCAGCATAAATATTTTCTTTATCAACACAAAAACATGTATTAAATTTTTGACTGACATCATGAATTTTATATTTTTTTTTCTCAAAATCCAGTTCCAAAACTTTCGATTTTAATAAAAAATCCGTCCCCTTTATATTTATAAAAATTTTATTTTCGATAGATTTAGGAAAATCCCAACAATGTGACAGCCCACCATAATTTATTTTTATGCGCGAAATAAAATTTAAATTCTCGTCAAACAAACTTATATAAGATTTAAATTTTGTGGACGAAGTTTGAATCACAGCGATTTTAAAATCATGTTTAAAAATCTGGTTTAAACTATCTTTTTTACAAACAAAAATCAATAAAAAAGCTAACACAAGCAAGATCAAAATATTATTTTTTTTCATGGCAAATATCTTTTAAGTAAATAATTTCAGTGGCTTGATTTGACACAAAACCAATTGGAAATAAAATTAGTGGACGATTTGGAGCAATATCTGTTTGACAAGTTTTATAATATGCTGTCCATATTATTTGAGAACAATAGAATTTTTTTGCTTCCGCATTTCTCCAGTTAAAAAAATTATAGTTATATTTTTTATTGATTTGGTTTTGCGACCAATTCGCCGCCAAAAAAGATTTCTGTCTTGAAATTGATTTCGGAACCGAACAGTAACAAGTTTTTTTCGATATGTCCCAATCATTTGGACCGTAATGAACTCCTTCAAAACAACTTGATTCAATTATTTGATTTGAATTTATGATCATACCAGCATGTCCAACAAAAGGAAGTATTTCATTATCGCTAGTAATTAGAATCGCGCCAGAAAAATCTTTTGGATAACGAGAAAGATTTATATCTACATTGTTTGTTTTTGAATATAAAATTTTTTGATCGAAATCATTTTGACTAACGATATTTATCGATGTAAGAAAAAAAATTATTAGGCCGACAAATATTTTTTTTTTGTGCATAAATACCCCTCGAGGTTTTTTTGGGTTTATTATATACGAGAAGAATTAAAGATTACTATTGGAATCAAAGTCATCGTTATTTTTTTTCTTCTTCATAATAATTCTCCATGCGTGGGCCATTATATATAAGTTCTATACCGTGCGGTTTAGATTTGATACCAAGAGATTTAGAATTGTTTCCAGTTGTTTTTTTTAAATTATCTTCGATACTCTCGTATTTATTTTTAAACAAGCTAATACCTAAATTAAATAAAACAGTTAATGTTGCGAAAATAACAGTCGGCGCACCGAAAGCGATGGCACTTTGCCAGGCTAAAACTCCGGTAATACTCAAAATAGGAAATGTTACAGCAGTAATAAATCCTATAATGCCTACAGAAATTACCCAATAATTATTGGAACGGTCCACATATACCCTGAGTTTTATTAATTTCTTTATAAAAATATATGTAATATATGGTAGAGTAAGAGCTAAGAGCGGTATTCCTATACCGAGACTGAGTTCGAACCCGAAAAATCCAATTTTGCAAATAATTCCAATACCTGTAAATATAGCAACTATTGGAAAAATCATGCGTTTCATAACTAACATTCGTTGGTCAGTTGTTTCGCTATTGATGATTCCGTTTGAAAACTTGCAAATCTCATCTTTATCTCCGTATTTAGCGAGTTCTGTATCATACTGGAAACCAACATTGTGAGGCGCGGTCAAAGTGTTTGTAAAAATAAAACGGCTCGCTCCGATAAAAATAAACATTGCACAAATTCCTATTCCTAAAGAACCGAACGGCAAAATTCCAAATGAAATAAAAATATTGATGATTATTCCACTAAAAAACATTGCTGGATTTGACATTTCTTCGAGTACGGTTCTAAATTTAAGTAAATTATTCGACATAACATAACTCAATGATATAACAGCCAGAACAAATACAAACAATGCAGTTGGAAATGCAAGAATCCAAGTCAAAGTTCCGGTGACACATAAAGCAAAAAGCGTAATAGTAGTAGCTAGACCAAGCGTACAGCCCATTGTACAAATTATGATTTTCCACCATTTTCTACAAGATCTTTCTGTATAATAACGAGACTTATCATCAGAATTTGCCTTTATTATAAAATACGTAAAAGGAAATATATCCACAACGATAGATGGTATTCCCAAGCCGAGCCCTAAACCTAATCCAATAATGCCTGTATTACCGAGAGTAATAAGTATAATTCCTAAGCATAAAAAAAATATAGGCAAAATTTTAAATTTCAACAAACACATAAAACTATTTGTTGTTGATTCTCTTTGTATCAAAGAAACACTCTCGAACATGTTATCACCATCACCGCGATAATAATCATAAGTTAAAATATATGTCCCCATAAAATGACTCAATAAAACAAAAGTAGTTGTTCCTAAAATTAC
>CAMVHY010000125.1 GCA_947167415.1 uncultured Clostridia bacterium | reverse complement strand
ATTACCAAAAAAATATGGAAACTGGCACACAATTTATATGAAATTTAGTAGATGGTCGAAGAACGGTACGATTGCAAAAATTTTAGAAGCTATGAAAAAGCAAAAATTGCTTATCGTAATATTATCGAACGATATTTCCTGAGATTAAAACGTTTTAGAAAAATTTTTACTCGTTATGATAAACTTGACTCTGTTTTTATCTCTACCATCTCCCTTGCTTTTATTCTTGGTTCGCTTTTTATGTGAACGCTGCTTGGTTAGCATTTTCTATATTTGATTTATTTTTTTTCTATCCATACACCCTTCTTTTGCTCAATATAGTCATTTTATTGTCGCTTGTTTTTGTATTTTTACTTCTTATAAAAACTATCCGGTAACTATAAAGATATAGTTAAAAAAGATATTAAAAAATATATAAATGCCGTTAAAATTATTTTTGTGGTTTAATGATCGCAATTAATAATTTTTGATGGTATTTATTTTTTTGTAGAAGAAAAATTTTTGCTTGGAGATGATTTTTATAAAATATTTTGAGATAGGAAAAATAATTAATACACGCGGATTAAAAGGCGAAATGAAAATATTTTGTTTTTGTGACGACGTAAAGAAATTTGATTTGATTGGTAAAATTTTTATTGATGATGAAGATTTTGAAATAGAAAATGTGAGCTATAAAAAAAATTTTGTTTATATAAAACTTGTTGGCGTAAATAATATTGATGATGCCGAAAAATTTAGAGATAAGATAATAAAAATTGATGATGATTTAGCGCGTAAAATTTTTGAAAATGAATATCAAAGAGAAAATTTATATGGCATAAAAGTTTATGAGGGTAATAATTTCTTGGGAGAATTGACTGAGATTATAAAAACTGGTGCACATGACGTTTATGTAATTGAAAATGAAAGTAAAAAAATTTTAATCCCGGCAGTGAGTGAATTTATTTTGGATATTGATTTAGAAAATAAAATTATGAAAGTGAAATTAATTGACGGAATGCGTGAGTAATATGCTAAATTTTTATGTGATGAGTTTGTTTTGCGAAATGATAAAAAATGCTTTGAGTTATAGTATTATTAATCGTGCGTTAAAAAATAAAATAATAAATATAAATTTGATTGATATACGTGATTTTTCTAGTGATAAAAATAAAAGAGTTGATGATTATATTTATGGTGGCGGGTGCGGAATGTTAATAAAAGCACAGCCAGTATATGATGCGTATAAAAGCATAAAAAATAAAATAAAAAAAGATTGTCCGGTTATTTATTTAAGTCCGCAAGGAAAAATTTTTGATCAGGAATTTGCGCATAAATTAAAAAATGAAAGTGATATAATTTTATTGTGTGGGCATTATGAAGGAATTGATCGGCGTGTAATAAATAAAATTGTTACGCATGAAATTTCGATTGGGGATTATATTTTGACAGGCGGAGAAATTCCTGCTATTGTTTTAATAGATTGTGTGGCAAGGCTTGTTCCGGGAGTATTGGGAAATATTAATTCGAATAAAGATGAATCGTTTGAAAATAATTTATTAGAGTGCGATCATTATACGCGACCGGAAATTTTTATAAATAAAAAAGTCCCGGATGTATTATTATCTGGAAATCATAAAAAAATAAAATTGTGGCGTGAAAAACAAGCGTTTATAAAAACTTTTGTTATGCGCCCGGATTTATTATTAAAATCAAAAAAAAAATTTATGGAGGAAAATAAAATGGATATGATTTTTTCTCGTAGGAGTATAAGAAAGTATAAAAATCAAGAAATTAGTGATGAGCAATTAGAATTATTGTTACGCGCAGGAATGGCTGCGCCGTCAGCAATGAATTCGCAAAACTGGGAATTTATTATAATAAAAAATCGCGAGCATTTGATAGAACTAAGTAAATTAAATCCGTATCATCAGATGTTAAAAGATGCTGCTTTAGCAATAGTTGTTTGTGGAGATTTAAATAAAATTTTAGGCGAAGAATATTGGATACAAAATTGTTCTGCGGCTACACAAAATATTTTGACGATGGCAAATAATTTAGGATTGGGAGCGGTTTGGCTTGGCGTTGCACCTTATGAAGATAAAATGCAAAGATTAATAAATAATTTAGTTTTACCTGAAAATATTAAGCCGCTTAATATTATTTCACTTGGTGTTCCCGATGAATTTAAAAATAAAAATGATAATTTTGATGAAAAAAAAGTGCATTATGAGAAATTTTCGGATGATGGAAAAAAATAAAACGGAGTAAATTATATGGATTACACAAAACAAAGGATAGGAATTTTTGGAGGAGCATTTGATCCAATTCACAATGGACATTTGGTTGTAGCCAAAAATATTTTAGATAGTTTATGTCTAGAAAAAATAATATTTGTGCCAACGGGTGATGCTCCGCATAAAAATATTAAAAGCGATAAAAAAAATAGATTAAATATGTTAAAACTAGCTCTTGAAAATAAAAGTAATTTTGAAGTTAACGAATATGAAATAAATAAATCTGAAAAATCTTATACGAGCGAAACAATTAGATATTTTAAAGAAAAAAATCCGTATGCAGAAATATATTTAATAATTGGCTCGGATGAATTTATAGAAATTGAAACTTGGCATAACATGATTAATTTATTAGAAAATTGTATTTTAATAGTTGCGTTGCGTCCAGAATTTGATAATAAAAATTTTTTGTTGGATTATCTTAGGCGTATAAAACGAAAATATTCGTCAAATGTGTTTTTATTTGAAGTTAATGCACAAAATATTTCTTCTGAGTTGATAAGAAATAGAATTTTATTGAATAAAAATATAGATTTTTTAGTGCCCAAAAAAGTTTGTGAGTATATTAAGCAAAAAGATTTATATAGGCATAGTTTAAAAATTAATACGGACGCGATTAAAAAATTTTTAATAAAAACCCTTTCGCCACGAAGGTTTATACATTCGGTTTGTGTTGCAAATATTGCAGTTGATTTAGCAAAACGTTATAACGGAGACGTTTTTAAAGCTTATGTTGGTGGCTTATTACATGATTGTGCCAAAGAAATTCCTAACGGTGAAAAAATTCGTATGTGTAACTATTATGGAGTTGAAGTCGATAAAATATTAATGGCTCAGCCAGATTTATTGCATCAATTTTTGGGTGCAAGTCTTGCTTATAGTGTTTTTTATATTCGTGATGTTGATATTTTAAATGCTGTAAGATATCACACAACAGGTCGGGGAAATATGTCTTTGCTTGAAAAAATAATTTATTTGGCAGATTATACCGAGCCCAATAGAATACATGAAAATGTAAAATATATTCGTAAACTTGTATACGAAGATTTAGATAGAGCGCTTGCTTATTGTTTAAAAATTACTTTGGATGAAAATAAAAAAAGAAATCGAATGATATATAGTTTAAGCAATGAAGCGTTTGAATTTTATAAAGAGAAACTGTAACACGAAAAAATTTTTATAAAAGCGAAAAGACTTCGATCTTGGAAATCTTTTTTGTTTACAAAAATATTATTAAGAATTTCTTTTGGCACAAAAAAAATCCCCGAAAATAAAATTTACTTTCAGGGATATACAGGGATATAAAATAAAGTTTAAGTCAAACGGTTATTTTATTTGGTTATTTTGAGCTTCTAAACTTGGCTGTATCTCTGTTTCTTCTGAATTTCTTTGGCAAGACAAACAAGACGTAAAAGATTTAAGTACCGTTATAGTTTTTGGAAGCTTAATTTTGTAATCTAAGAGCGAAAAAACGATCAATACAACAATAGAAATTGGAGAAAAAATCCATTCGAAAGCAAAACCAATAACAAGATAGGCAACGACCAAAATAATTATTTTGCCATTATGGCGATCGAGAAAATTTTTAATACAAGTCTAGAATTCATTTGATGAACTCGAAATTTCCGAATTAGTACCACTTATATTTTGACTTGTATTCGTTTCAATAAGTGTATTCGTTTCGTTTTTATTTTTTCCGAAGTCGTGATCTGGATTTCGTTTATCAACAAAACGTTGATATTCTTCATCTATTTCTTTTTTAGATGGAGTAGGCAGACTTTTAAATTGCTCGAAAGATCTTTTATCGTTTTCACATACAATCAAATTTTTTGTTTCAATACCCTTCGCAAAATCACCAAAAACTGTTTGTATTTGTCCATTGCTATTAATCAATGGCAAATGACATATTTTTTTCAGAAACACCAATACAATTAAAAGATATACATTCATCAGGTATCAAAAAATCAACCCCGCGTTTTGTTCCAATATACAGCTTTATTTCATATATTTCTTTAAATGAAACTTTTAGCTTTGTCTTATTGCCTTTGCTAACAATTCTATCTCCGCATGCAGAAAGTGAACAAACTTTTCCAACGCTATTGTTTACACCATTTTTATTTTTATAACTAAAATTTGCCTTGAATTTGTAAGCATCGTCCTGTTTGATACAAATTTCATATCTCAAATAAAACATTTGTCGATTGTTATTTTTTGGTTCTTTCAACAGTTTCCTAAGTTTATTTGGAATCAAAGTTGCGGGGCGAATATTTTTTAAACTATTAAATATTGCTGCGTAATCT
Organism: uncultured Clostridia bacterium; assembly: GCA_947167415.1. Lineage (GTDB taxonomy): Bacteria > Bacillota > Clostridia > Lachnospirales > CAMVHY01 > CAMVHY01. The sequence goes on along the minus strand of CAMVHY010000125.1, from coordinate 266 downwards.
AAAATAAAATTTATCGATGCGCAACGGAGGCCCCCTTAATTATTAAATTTAATAAGCGGTTTTTTAGAAAGTTCCTCTTTGTTATCGACATTATGTGGAAGTAACGCAGGCTTATTTTTTTTATACATTTGGAACAATTGGTTTTTACATAAATTACGGTCTGTTACGACACCACAATATTTAGGCAGCGTTCACATAAAAAGCAAGTCAAAAATAAAAGCAATGGAGATAGTAGAAATAAAAATAGAATCAGGTTTATCATAACG
>CAMVHY010000124.1 GCA_947167415.1 uncultured Clostridia bacterium | reverse complement strand
ATTTTTAATTTTAAAGAGCCTTTTTGAAAAGGCTTTTTTTGTTGTGTAAAAACATATAAATAAAAATCTTTTTTTACTGCCACGCATAAAATAAATCACTACTAATTTTTTTATAAACGGTGAAATATATGCGATATAAATTTAAATCTAAATATAAAAAAAAAATAATTTATGACCAAACGATTAATTTTTTTGCCATGACACTTATCATAATCTTAATTTTTTTTGCTCATAAATTTAGTTTTTCTAGTGGCGATTTGCTTTTTTCTTGCAATCAAAAAAATATTTCTGCATTCGACATGCCATATCAAAATTTGCTTACGATTAAAAATCTATCTCAAAAATATAATTTATCTTTTTACGAATTAATTACGCTTTACTCGCTCGAAAATAATTTTTTCAAGCAAAAATATATTTCTGATAATCCAATCGAACTCGAAAAAGATTTAATTTTAAATTACAAGCAAATCAAAAAAAAATATCGCCCAAATTTAATAAAAAAATATCAAAATCTATATAAAAATTTAATCCAAGAAATAAAATTTTTTCCTGTGCCAAAAAATATTTCTGCCGACAATTATATTTTTTATAACAACTGGGAAAAAAATTATAAAAACAAAATTCCAAATGGCTGTGATATTTTTGACCGCGAAAATATTTCCGGGCGAATTCCAATAATTTCAATCACTGACGGAATAATTTCTCAAATAAACTGGAACGACCAAAAAGGCTATAACTTATCAATAAAATCTCCGAACAATAATATTTATCTTTATTGCCATCTCGAAAAATTTGCCGACGGGCTAGAAAAAAATTTAAAAATAAAATCAGGTACTTTGCTTGGCTACATGGGAAATACACAAAAAAAAGACACACAAAAATCTGTGCATCTTCACCTTTCAATAAAAACCAATTTAAAAAACAAATTTTTATCTCAAGATTTTTATATCAATCCATATTTATTTTTGCGTTTAATTCAAGATCAAAATTTAAAATCAAAAAAATAATATTTTTAATCAAGCCAAACCAAAATTTTTATTCAACTATAATTCCGCGCTGATTTTCTATTAATCTATAAATTTTTTCAAACTTGCCGCTTTCCTGATTTATATAAATCAAAAATTTTTCTCGCTTATAAATTCCTGTAACCTCATAACAAAATACTTCTTTCCCATTTTCTAATGGTACAACACATTCGTTTACTTTATTTTTTTCAAATTCATCCGGCAATAAATCTTCAACTAAATTCATATCAATACCAAAAAAATTTTTTTCGCGCTCGCAATGCATATTTAAATATCCCAAAGCTTCCAGACCAACAATTTTTTTTGCATACAAATCAATTTTTACTTTCACCAAATCCGAATAATAAATAATATTATTTTTTATTGGCATAAAATTAATCGTCAAATATTTTTCTGTCTCCTCATAATAATTCTCATGCATATCCAAAAAATTATTTTCCGCTAAAAATTTTTTTGCCAGCTCGATTCCATCTTCTATATTTAATTTGTTTTCTAAATTTTTTTCTTTTGGCTCGCCAAGAATTAATAATAAATATCCGCCTTTTTTCGTAATCTCAAAATAAAATTCCTGATCATCATCGTCTAACACATTAAAAAAATAAACCGACAGATTTTTTTTATTTATCTCGCCGCTATTTTTTATTTTCTTCATGCGATTTAAATACTCGCTTTCAAATATTTTTTTTATTTTTTCCGTCGCTTCAAGTTTATTTATTTCCTTTGCATTTATTAACATTTTTGGATTTATATTTTTAATATGATCAGAAAAAGCTCCGTCATAAATTAATTCTCCATACTCCTGAAATTTTTTTTTCACATCATTCATCGATGCATCAAATTTATTTTTATCTTCATTATTATTATTTTCATTTGCCAAAATTAATTTATCCCACAAAATTTTTTGTGCGACACAATCCTCATTCAAAATTTTATTCATTTCAAAACTTAAATCATCAGCATAAATTTTTAAATCATTTATTTTTTGCCATTCGTTATCACTCAAATTTTTATTTTCGACAGATTTATTTAACATCGCATAACAAAAATCGCTTGTCTGTGATAAATATTTTAATACGCGCGAAATTAATTCATGATTACAAGGCAAACTACTTAAATTATTATGAGCCATTGTCGCCGAATGCCAAATTTGTGCAAAAAAAATTATGTTTTGGCGCGGAATTTTTGCCAACTCAACTTTTTTTAATAAATTTTTTACATCATCAAGATAGTTAACTGTGTCATAAAATTGACATTCATAATTATTTTTTAAAACTTGCTTATTTCTATCAAAAATATTTTTTTTGTCGCGCACAACCATCAAACTTAAAACAAGAATAAAACTTAAAATTAAAATCATAAATTTAAATTTCTTTTGCAAAATATCAGCTCCGAAGATTTATAAATTTATTCTTGCCAGTTTTTTTCTTTTTGAACGCAAAAAAACTTCTGCCAATTTTTTTTTACGGCAGAAGTTTTTGATAAATCAATAAATAATATTATGAACATCGAAGTTAATCATATGAATTTATTAACGGTTCTTTTCCGTCTTCGTCGTTGATATCTTTTTCGTATGGCCTTTGTGATTTAAACATTTTAAACACTTCATTTATTTTTTTTGTTAACCACGAAGTTTGTTCTGTGTTATTTTGTGTTTGTCCAAGTGTTTTGGATATATCCGTTTGAGATATATCATTTGTTTCTAATATTAATTCGCCATTTTTAAAACTACTTAATCTATATTCAAAATAACTGTCAGGAACTTTGATTTTTGACAAAAGTTTTATCAATGAGCCAGCGCATTTTAAACCGTCATCTATTTCGCATAATCTAGTTAGATCATCACTAAAGTTATCACTTTGTAAATTTGGATCAATTTTAAGATTATAAATCCGTAATGTCACCATATCCTTTCCATCAAGATTCTCATCTATGTGCTTTTTAGTATCATACGATTTAGCAATCTCTTCGCTTATAAAAAACAAATTTTCAAAAGGCAAACATTTTCCTCGCAAAATAAAACCTACAATATCTCTTAAAGCTCGTGATTGTGGTAACACATAGAATTTACTGTCAGATTTGTCAACATTTTTAAGCCCTTCTAAAAATTCTTTTGTAAATACCAATTTAGTCTTTGTTCCTAAAAAAACACACTCACGAACTACGTCCGTTAAATAAATACCTTCAACTTTATCTTTAAGAACAAAATGGGTGTTACATGAAGCCAAATCAAACTTTTCCATAAACTCCTTGAATGCACTATTCTCGTACGTATTACGGAGATAGTCTGTTAATTTCTGAACTTCTTCTTCTTTATCATAATTAACGGCGTAAGAAATAAGATTGCCATTGCAATCAACCAGTTTGTATGGAAAACCAGTTTCATCTTCATTTTTTTTTACAGCAATTTCAAAAAATTTTCTTCGCAGCTCATTTAAACCTATATTATTATCTAGAATATTCCTATCATATTCTTTATCTTTAAGAAAATTTTTGTAGTTTTCATGTCTGATGAACACCTTTAATTTATCAATAATTTCTACATTATTATAATTATCGAAAGTTATATCGTAAAAGCTATTTATATAGGCGATACTTGAATATCCGGATTTGATCCAAACATTTCCTCTTTTTATACAAAACAAGTATTGAAAATCATGTTTTGCATCACTGAAATCAATAAACTCTTTGTTCTTTTTAAAAATTGCGTAGACCAAATAATCTATCTTTTGACCAAAAAAAATACTGTGGCTAAAAGCAAAACTGTTCTCTTTGGTAGATTTAAAATTAAAATTTTTATTCTCTTCTACTTTGGTAACTTTAATTTTAGTTTTTTTATTTTTACATCCAAAATATAATTCTTTATAATTTTTATACAAAGTTAAGGTTGATTTAGAATCAATTTTTTTGTCGTCTTTACACTCATAAAAAAACATCACTAATTGATTTATCGTTTTAACTCCGGGAAGGTAAAGTATACGTTCTGTTTTATCTCTTTTATCTTTGGGAATCTCATCAATTTCGCCACTTTTAATCATAAATTTTGTTTTACCTCCAAACATCTCGACAAATTTTACACCCTCTACCATATTTCCATTAATCCGCAGTTCCATATAAACAGAATCTATATCCTTCAAATCTTCTTGTATTAAAAATTTTTTTATATCTTCAAGATCGATTTTTATTGCATGCACGTTAGCCATAAAAAAACACTCCCATAAGCTTTTATTTTTTAGCACTTAATTTTTATGCCTTTTAAATAAAAATATATATTTTTTTGTTTGTCAAGTTTATTTCGTAATGTGTTGTTTTATTTTATAAAAATATTTTTTTGCCATGAAAAACAATCAAATATACTTTTTTTTTTTGGAATGCAAAAAAACTCCTGCCAATTTTTTTTTTAACGACAGAAGTTTTTGATAAATCAATAAAGAATATTATGAACATCGAAGTTAATCATAATTCTGGAGATGGTTCGCTGTTGTCGTTGATATTTTCTTCACGTGGACGTTGCGTAATATTTGATTCTTGTGATTCTGTACTTGTTTTTTGCATGTAATCAATACATGATTTTTCTACTCTAATATCTATCTTTTTTTCTCTTTTCTTGCCTTTAACATATTGTAAACAATAACTATCATCAATTAGCACTAATTTAAGTGTTAGGTTTATCAGAGTAACATCATTTTTTGTAAAAGTCAACATGCACTTAAATTTACACATATAGCTATTTTTGCCACATTCAATGTATATATATGATGAATCTTCTAAATTTCCAATATTAATGTTTCCATTATTCTCATCTTTATTTAGCAATTTGCCAATAAAGCTTCTCATACAGATCTCTTTAAA
>CAMVHY010000123.1 GCA_947167415.1 uncultured Clostridia bacterium | reverse complement strand
ACCTAACACTTTAATAGTCTCTTCGCTTTCGTTTTTTTCATTTGATTCGATCACTTTTCCTCCTCCATTTTTTATCTAAAAAAAATATTTATCAAAAAAAAATGACGTCTTTTTTACTCTCCCTAATAACAATTCTAAAACAAAATTTTTTATTTGCCAAGTGGTAATCAAAATTGTTTTATAAAAATTAATTTCCTCACAAATTATTTTATCAGAAAAAAAAATAAAGCCAAAATTTTTCGGCTTGATTTTTATTATTCGTTAAGTAAAGCTATTAAATTTTAGCTTGATAAATTTCTTTTTTTTCTTTTTCTTCTTCTGTTGGTACGTTTTCTGTTTTATTTTTATTTTTCCCTTTATTATGGTTAGTTTCCAAACCTATTTTTTTGCAAACAATCTTTTGCACTATTTTTTTATTTGACAAGATGTAATTCCACCCACAAAGTAAAACAGTGTCAATGATAAACAAAGCAATAAAAATAATCACAATCACAATGTGAATCTTCAGTAAAAAAATAGCCACTGCAGCCGCGAATAAAAGTAAATCAATTACACCAATTACTATTCTGAACAGGGGTAATTTTTTTTGTTCTTGTTCCAATTTTTGTTTTTTCTTAACTGCTTTTTTTCTTAACCGCATAATAATTGAGATTGTACTCTTATCTTTAATTCCAATTTCTGTTAACGTTTTAATATTGTCACTTTTTTTTAATGCTTTTTCTCCCATTACTAATCGTGTATCTTGGCTAATCTCTTCACTCAGTTCCTCATCATTTTTTAAAACATTTCGAAAATCAGACAACGTTGTATTCAAGCTTGTTTGAACAGCGACTTTTCTTCCTGTCATAGTTTTGATATTTACCGTAATTTTATTACTGTTTTCCATTTTCATATACCCCCTCATCTATAAAAAAAACATTTACCAACAAAAAAATGACGTCTTTTTTGCTCTCCCCACCCCAATAATAATTTTAAAACTAAATTTTTTATTTGTCAAAAGGTAATCAAAATTGTTTTATAAATCTCATTATCATATAATTTTTGTTTCACAAGCGAATATATTTATTTCATTATATTAAATTTTTTTATTTCAAGCACAAAAAAAAATTAACTTTCATAATCCTGCATAATTAAAATTAATTTATCTTCGCCGGAAACTTTTATTCCACCATTCAAACGTTTTTGTTCATCTATGCTTAAAGAATTTATTGGCGTATTTGTAATTTCTTTTAATTTTAATCCATCTAAATTTTTTTCTTGATAAAAAACTGCAACATATCCATCTTTTACTCCGAGTACATAATTTTGTTTGTTTGCGGTCGAAATATTTTTTTGTAACACAACTTTTTCACGCGAAAAATTATTTATTTTCCAATTTGAATGGGCAAAAGTTTTTTTTAATTCATTTTTATTCATCCCGATTAAAAATTCTGGTGCCAACTCACTTGTTGTTTCTGAAAATCCATCATCTTCATAATAATATTTATAAATTATTTTTGTAGACGGAGTAACAATTATTTCTGACGAAAAATTTTTTTTGCCATCAAAAATGCTTACATTTTCATTTTTTTGACCATCATAAAAAAAATTTTTGGCGACATTAAATTTTTTACTCGTCAATTTATAAGACAAAAATAAAATTAAAAACCAAATAAGTAAAGCTGATATACAAACAAAAAAATTTATTTTGCGCATTGTTATACTCCGATTTATTTTTGTTTTAGATTTTTACCTGTTTGTTTTTTGTTATACACACAAATAAATTTTATTTTTAACCTTTTTTTATCAAGATTTTAATCGGCAGACTTTTATTCATTTATAAATAAAAAAAACAGCTTAAGAATACAAATCGGTTTCTAATATTTTTTTATCTCGATAAATTTTTTTTGATTTTAGATTTTATAACGTTTTTGTTTTGCATTAAAACACCAGTAAAAAAATTTATGTAGGTAAATAAAAAAAACGGTCCAAAAAGGATCGTTTTTATTTTTTAGATAGAAAAAAATTTTATTGGATGTGCTTTTTTATATTTTTTAATGCGTTTTTTTCCAGACGAGAAATTTGTGCTTGACTAATTCCAATTTCATTCGCAACTTCAGTTTGTGTTTTGCCGTTAAAAAATCTTAGCTTTAAAATTAATTTTTCACGATCTGAAATTTTTTTTAGTCCCTGATTTATACATATATTATCAACCCAATCATCAGTATTATCTTTTTCATCACTAATTTGATCCATTAAAAAAACATCGTCAGTATTTTCATAATAAACTGGTTCAAATAAAGAAATTGGTTCTTGCATTGCTTTTATTGCTTGAATAATATCTTGTTTTTGAAAATTTGTCGCGTCAGCAATTTCTTGAATTGTTGGTTCACGTGAATATTTTTTTGCCAAAAATTCTTTTGTGTTTAAAACTTTATAAGCTATATCACGAAGCGAACGACTAATTCGAAGAGAATTATTATCTCGAAGATGTCTTTTTATTTCTCCGATTATCATTGGTACAGCATAAGTTGAAAATTGAACACCTTGATTTATGTCAAAATTATCTATCGCTTTTATTAATCCAATACAACCAATTTGAAAAATATCGTCGATTGATTCTTTTCTGTTGCTAAATTTTTTTGTGATGCTCAAAACTAATCTTAAGTTGGAATAAATAAATTTTTTGCGCGCTGATTTGTCGCCATTAGAAATTTTTATTAGTAAATCTTGTTTTTGATTTTTATTTAAGACCGGCAAATTAGAAGTATTTATTCCTACAAGTTCAACTTTTGTATTCGGCAAAATTTATCCCTCCGTGAAAAAAATTAATTTGTAAATAAAGTTTTTGTCACGGAAAAAATAATTATTCATATGTTTTATTTTTTTAATGTTTTATTAACCGAATCGTAATTTAAAAATAAATATTTGAAAAGTATTTGTGTAAAAAACATGAGACGAAACACTTGAAAATAAAAAAGCTGCATGATAAAAAACTATGTGTTTGGTTAAAAAATTTTAAGATTAAACGATATAATGTATAAAAAATAAGATTTTTGTTTGACAAATAAAAACTTATGTGATAAAATTAATTTTAAATGATAAAAGGGGTGTTGATTGTAATGGATGAAAACGAAATTTTAGGTGTTGAAAATTCTGATCCTCAGAAAAATAGTTGGGATAATAAATCTGTTGAAGAAAATCAAATTAAAATTAATCGCCAATGGGTAAATTTAGAAAAAGATGAAGAAATAAATTTGGTAAGAAACAATAGTTCCAAATGTCTGCCTATAGATTTTTCTTCGCTAACGCCTGAGATGCAAAAAAATATTTGGAATAATTGCATATCTAGTTTTAATTTTGAAAAATTTGAAGACAAGTTAAAGCTTGCAGAAATATCCGCCTCAAAACTTTCATCTGAATTAGCAAAATTTAAATTAAAAATTATAAATAGTGTCTTGAGGCAGAACGGATATTTTATAGATGAAAAAAAATTAAAAGATGTTCCTGCTGATGATAGTTTTTTTGTTAAGGTTATTAGGAATTGTATTGATTTTCCAAGTAAGGAAAGCTTTTATAATGACCAGGGGAAGGAAATAACAACTTTAATTAAAGAATTAAGTCAATGGATGGAAGAACAAAAATTAACAATTGACAATGCCTCAGATTTGCTCCATAACTACTATATAAAAATCTATGACAATATTAATAGCGCAGAGTTGAAGCTGGACAAGCCACTTTTAAGTTTAGAGAATCTAAAAAAGGTAATGGAGTGTATTAGCTTCAAACAAAATGAAAATATTGATGGGGATATTTATACGTTTTTACAAATGATATGTGATTTATTGTATGGGCAAAACGAAAACGATATTCAGAAATATATAACAAAAATGCTTAATTTATTAGGATATAAGATAAAAGGCGTAGAAAATTCAGACGAGGCTATATTTGATTTAAATGCACAGGTGGATGCATCGAAATTTTATAAAAACGCGCAAAATGTTGAAACTAGATTGAAATTTTTAAAAGTAATAAAAGTGCTTGGATTCGAATTAAGTCTAGGTGATAATAATAAAGATGTTTTTGTGTTGAAACAAATCGATGAGGTCGACAGATTGATTGCTGATATAGAATATTTCCACTCTGACGAAATAAATAACTGGGTTGAAAATGTTAACGCATCTAAAGAGGAAGATCGAAATGGAATTGCAGCGGATCATTATTTAACAATAGATAATTCGGATAGTTTTGTAAAAATGAAACAGGATTCCATATTGAGTTTTATTAAAAATAGCGAAAATGCAGATAAATTACAAGAGAAATATAAAATTTTGTTGGATGAAAAAAATCAAGACAGGCTTGATACAGTAATTTTAAAAAAAGAAACAGTAGATTGGATGATACAAAATGTAAATCCTGAAAATTTTGAAGAGAATGAATTTAACAAAGTTATGAGTGCTGTAAAAAAGTTTTGTAAATATACTGATAAAACTAAAACTGACGACTATGGTAAACCTTTTGTATGTTTATCTTTAATTACATCATTCAAATCCAAATCTTTAACAAAGAATGTGGTAGTAAACATTTTGTCTCATTGCGACGCCGACGCCAAAAGTATTCGGAATGACGAACAATTATTTTCTCTTGCGAGGTTTTATCTTTTCTTAAAAGTTTTAAAAACCAAAGAACAAATTCCTCAAGAGCTTATAAAATTGCTACAATGCACGATGGATTTTGAAAGAGTGGATTTATATAACTATTGTGAGCAACTATATTTTTATGATATTTTATATTTTCTTGTTGAGCATTCGGAGAAATACGACGAAAATAATCCAATAAATGCTATCAAAGATGTTTTTGGGGGAGAAAATAAAAATTATAACGACATTCTTAATGAGCTTTCCAAAATTCCAAATGCACAGGATTTTTTAAATCTTTCTGTTAT
>CAMVHY010000122.1 GCA_947167415.1 uncultured Clostridia bacterium | reverse complement strand
TATTTTAAATAAAATCATATAAAAAAAGAGACTTTGGGTGCAAATAAAATTAAATTTATTTTATTTGCACCCAAAGTCTCTTTTTTAAAAAAACAAGACGTGTTTGACTAATCAAACACGTCTATATTTATATCTTCACTTATTTTAATATAAATTTCTTTAATACAATTTATTAATTCCGATGCAGCCTTAAAAAATTTACGCGCTGATTCAATTAACATTAACTTCGCATATAAATGACTCACATACTTCTCGCGTTCAAAATCATTTTTTTTAATCCTAATCTGTTTTTTATATTCATTTAACAAATCTCTAGAATCTTCATCCAAGCAATTTTTAGCTGACAAATAATCTTTATAAATCTGGCTTTTAATTAAAACATTTTTTAAATCGCAAATACAATCATAAATCTCGCCACTCATTAAAAATCACCTGCCAAAAATTTTTAAAATCTAGCTTCAACCATCAATGGCAAAATCATAGGATTACGTTTCGTCAATTGCCACAAATAATGTCTCAAAGTTTCACGCAACATTGATTTTATCAAAACCCAATTATCTTTCATACTACCGTTTATATTTTCAAGTGTTTTATTAACAATTTTTCTAGCACCCGATATCAAATCATCCGATTCTTTTACATAAATAAATCCGCGTGTAACAACATTTGGTCCCCCGACAAGCTCTCCTGTTTCTCCATCAACAGCAAATATTACAATAACAAGACCATCTTGCGACAAAACTTGTCTGTCACGTAAAACCGTACTACCAACATCTCCAACGCCTAAACCGTCAATTAAAGTTTGTCCCGCCGTTACACAAGTTTCCACTTTTGCCGTCTTTTTATCTAATTCTAAAACATCGCCGATATTCATCAAAAATATATTCTCTTTTTTCATTCCCAACGAAACCGCCAAATCTTTATGTTGCTTTAAATGCCTGTATTCTCCATGAATTGGCATAAAATATTTTGGCTTTAATAAAACATGCAAAAGCTTAATTTCTTCTTGTTTTGCGTGGCCGGAAACGTGAATATCCATAAGTTTTTCATAAACAACTTCTGCCCCTAGCACTAATAATCCATCTATAACTTTCGAAACAGCTTTTTCATTTCCAGGAATCGATGACGCACTGATTATTATTTTATCTCCGGGCAAAACTTCTATTTGCCTATGATCTCCACCAACCATTCTTGATAAAGCTGACATTGCTTCTCCTTGACTTCCTGTCGTAATAATTACGAGTTTTTCAGGCGGATAATTGCTAATCTCTTCAGTTTCTATCAAAATATTTTCTGGAATATCAAGATAACCTAACCTATGCGCTGTATCAACTGCGTTTACCATACTTCGCCCGACAATTACAACTTTCCTTTTATATTCAACAGCCGAGTTTATTATCTGCTGAATCCTGTGAATATTCGATGAAAAAGTTGCAATAATTAATCTTTGATTTGGCGAACTTGCAAAAATCTGCTCAAATTTTTTCCCTACTGTCCGTTCAGAATCAGTATAGCCTTTTGATTCAACATTGGTACTTTCACACATAAATAACAAAACACCTTGCTTGCCTAGCTCAGCAAATCTTTGCAAATTTATTGGCTCTCCCTGTATCGGCGTATAATCTATTTTAAAATCTCCAGAATGCACTATCATTCCTACTGGCGTTTTTATTGCGAAAGCAACTGAATCCGCAATGCTATGATTCGTTCTTATAAATTCAACACAAAAAACGCCTTGCTTAATCGTTGTTCCGGCATTGACACAAAAGCTCATATCAGGATCAAATAATCCGTGTTCACGTAATTTATTTTCTAATAAACCAAGGGTTAATTTCGTCCCGTAAACCGGCATTTTGATTTCTCTTAATAAATAACTAACCGCGCCGATATGATCTTCATGTCCATGTGTCAAAAATAATCCCCGTATTTTATTCTTATTTTCTATTAAATAACTAAAATCAGGTATTACTAAATCAATTCCCAACATATCATCTTCCGGAAAAGCTAAACCACAATCAACAATTATAATATCATCATTATATTCAAAAACCGTCATGTTTTTTCCGATTTCATTCAATCCACCAAGTGGAATAACTTTTAACTTAGACCCATCATATAACATTTATTATACCTCCGCATTTCATTATTCTTCATCTTGTTCTTCATCAAACTTCGAAAGAATTATGTCAATTAAATCATCGTCTTCAACAACTTGATAATCAATTTTTTCATTATCATCCTCATCCGTGTAATACGCCGAGTGACCTTTTATTTCCTTCAAAATGATAACATCTTCTTCGTCAACATCTTCATCAGGTTCTAAATTTTCACTAACAATCAAATAAATATCATTGTCATACTCAACACTACCAAAAACATATAATTCTTGCTCATTACCTTCATCATCAAACATAACTAAAATATTATCTCTTTCATCTTCATCACTCATAAATTATCACCATCACTTTTTATTATTTATATAATCAAGATATCCTTGCAAAATAAAAACAGCAGACATTTTATCTATCACTTTTTTTTGCTTACGCGAATTTAATCCCAAAAAATATAAACTTCTCTCTATAAACTTCGAGCTCAATCTCTCATCCCATAATAACACTTCAATATTGCCATTACAACCATGCAAATTTTTACATAAAAAATCTTTAAACACCAAAGTCTTTTCTGCTTGATAACCGAGATCATTATTCAAATTCTTTGGCAAACCCAATATTATTTTACTCACTTTGTATTTATCTACAAGCTCTAAAATTCTTTTAACCTCAAAATCAAATCTATCCACATATTTTTTTTTAATAACTTCTAAACCATGAGCGATTATTCCGAGCTCATCACTTAAAGCAACACCAATATTTTTATCGCCATAATCTAAACCCATAAAACGCATTAAATTTTATTCTCTTTAAAATAAAAATTAACTAACTCTTCGAGGATTTCGTCATTTTCAAACTTACTAATTATATTTCTTGCATTAGCATGTGCTGTAACGTACGCCGGATCTCCTGACAAAATATAACCAACTATCTGACTAACTGGATTATAACCCTTCTCTGCCAAAGCCTTATAAACTTTCTCTAATTCATTTCTTATCTTGCTACTTTTATTTTTATCTATCCCAGAAAACTTCTGTGTATGCGAAATATTATTACCCAAAAACACCAATCTCCTCACATTTATACTTTTTAAACTAATCCTACTACTTTACATTAGCCAAATTCAATTCAATAACTACATGTCTTGTACTATCATCGCCCTCAGTATGCGTTAATATTCCTGGTACAGAATGCAAAGCTTCATGTACAACCATTCTATCCCAAGAATCCATTGGCTCAAAAATATATTTCACTCCTGTACGTAAAACTGTTTGCGCTGCACGAATAGCATGTCTAGATAAACTATTTTTTCGCTTTTCTCTATAACCTGCCGCATCTAAAAGCAATTTTAATCCATGTTTTTTTAACGACAAATTTAAAATACTTTGCCATGAGTACAAAAGTATACCATGCTTGCCTATAAAAAAATTCGACTCATCACCACATATTTCAACGTAAAACATTTTGCCATTAAATCTAACTTTTATTTCACACTCCATTTTAAGCAAATCAAACACTTCATCAAAAAAATTTTTGATAAATTTTTGCGCATTAAAACTAACAACAGCTTTGTTTTTCTTAGAGCCACTTGATGTGCCTTCGTGACACAAATTAAATCTCTTCATAGTATCAGCAATAGCGCGCTCAACGTCAAAACCCCCGTTTGTTGTTGTTCCTGAATTGCCTCCAGATTTGCCGTTGCCGATAGTTAAATCATTTAAACTACTCTCATTAAATTTTTTTTCCATTTTATTTTTCTCCTTTTAATTTCTCACGATATTTACTCATAAAAAAGAATTGTTGTAGTGCTTGCATGACACTGCTGGTAATCCAATATACCCCTACACCAGAAGATAAATTTAAAGTCAAAAATCCCATTAATAAAGGCATAATAAACAAAAACATTCTTTGTTGCCCCGCTGAAACTTCATCCGTTTGAAATTGCGAAGTCGTTCGCATCATCAAATATGACGACAAAAAAGTCACCAATATAACCAAAATTGGAATAACAACTCCTGGCCAATTCATTCCACATGGCTCTACCAAATCTATTCCAAAGAAATTCTCCAACGTCTCTTTGTTGACCAAAATATTTCTTATCTCTTTCCTAAAAGTAGGGCCAACTTTTGATATAAAACTACTCCAGTCACTAAAAGTAAATTTATTAATTACTTTTTGAACATCACTCAGTAACCTCAAATCAATTTGCATATTACTCGGCACTTTAGGCTCTGCAAAAGGTTTTATGACAGCAACATAATTAGGAATACTCATGATTTTCTGTGCCAATCTTTTATAGGTATTTCCTATTATGTCTATATAATAATAAGAACATGCAAGTAATTGATTTAATGCCATAAAAATCGGCAATTGAATAAAAGCTAACAAACAACCTCCAGCAGGATTTACTCCATTGTCATTATATAATTTTTGCATCTCAACATTAAATTTTTTTTGTGCTTCAACATCATTTTTATCTCTACCTAAATATTTTTCTCTCAGTTCATTTACCTGTGGTTGAAGCTTTTGTATTTTAATACTGCTTTTAATTTGCTTGCTTGATAACGTCCAAATTAATATTCTTACTACAACTGTTATAGCTATTATGGAAATTCCTAAAGCATTTGTCTGTACCACATCATAAATTACACTAAATACATAATTAAATACAATACCCAATAATTTCGTAATCGGCCCAATTATTATACCGGGCTCTTTCTGCATCATAAATAACTACATCCCCCTACATCTTTACGGAACTGGATCATAACCACCATGAAAAAATGGATTACATTTTAGCAATCTCTTTACCGATAAAAAAACACCTTTTACAACACCAAACTTTAAAATCGCCTGCTTAGAATACTGGGAACACGTTGGATA
>CAMVHY010000121.1 GCA_947167415.1 uncultured Clostridia bacterium | reverse complement strand
AAAAAGCCGTACATAAATTATATGGGCGACTTTTTTTATGCGAAAATTTATTGTGTTTATAGGCGAGATTTTTTTTATCGCGTGTTTGCAATCAGTGGCAGAAGTTTTTATGAATATAAATGAAAAATCTTATCAAGCGAAAATTTTAAATGTGGCGTGTTTTTGCGGAAGCTTATATTTGCTTTTAAAATATGTTTTTGATAATATTATTAAAGATTTAATTTCGTATATTAATTTTTGATTGAGAAATTAAATTTGGTTGAAAAAAATTTTTTTTGGGCGTTATAATAAGATAAAATATTAGTCTTGGGAGTGATTTTTAAATGGCTGGAAAAAATAGTAATGAAAATAAAAATAATAATGTTAGACATAAACTGTCGAAAAAATTGCAGATTATGCATTTGGCAGGTTACGTAGTAGGGAATTTGAATTATCGTATTCCTGGCTTGACAAATCATATTGATGAAATTGGAAATGAAAGTAACAGGCATTTATGTCACATAATAAAAGTTTTTAGTATGGGTGGATTTCAGATAGAAACTTTTAAAGAGTTAAAGCAATTGGTTTCAAATATAGAGCCAGGGAACAATGAGATTTTTATACAAGAAAAGTTTAAAAACTGTTACCAGGTAGCAGATAAATTGGAAAAAGAAATTACCGATTACAATTTGTATGATGTTTTGTTTAAAGTAAATAATTCAGTAGATGAAGAGAAAGAGTTGCTTAGTTTTATAAACGAGTACTGGAATGGAAATATCGAAGAATGGAAAGAACATGTTTATAAATGTATGAAAAATGGGAAAGTAAAACCAAACACTTGGACAAAATGGTATATATTGCGTGTAGCCGAAAAGCAAGGCATTAGTGATGATATTATAAAAGAATGGAGTAACTTGATGGATAAAGCATACGAATGGCGTTGTAGTGCCGAGAAAGCCGGAATAAAATATGATATTTGTAACTGTCTGTTATTTGAAATGCAAAGTAGTGATGAAAGCAAAAAATTAAAACACGATTTACAATGGAAATTAAGAGAAGAATCAGATGCATATAATCCACCTGATAATTTACCTGATGATTATTTTTTAATTAAAAGTGGAATAATAAAAAGCCTCAATGAATTTATCGAAATAATGCAGTTGTGTATTGATAATAAAATTTATTTATACTTGAGTATGTCTAGATTTAGAGAGACAGTAATAAAACGTTTAATTGGCGAGGCAGAATTTTTTAAAATGCTAGAAAGTGCCACCTCTGAACAGATAGAAAAAATTTTGAATATTGATGTGAAAATGGATAAAATTGTTGTCTGGTCTACAACGTTTGAGGAGTTTTTAATAAACAGTCATAATAGTAAAGCAGTTGAAAAGATAATAGCTTGTACTCCAAAAGACGAAACATCATTTTCTGCAATATTTTCAAATCCAGGTGCTAATTTGCATTGGTTTAAATGGAATCATTTACAAATCAGTGTAGAGACATTTGAAAAGTTTGTGTCTAGTTGTTCCGCGGGTTCTTTATGGCATATCGGTAGCGACATGAATTTTGTTGATGTTTTATCTATAGGGCTTAAATGTTGTTCAGCTGACATGAAAACTAACGGCAAAAAAATCGATTTAGGTCATATTTTTTTAAACTGGGTCGCTTTTTGTAAAGTAATGCATGAAAAAAATTTAAGTAGTGTATATAGTGGATCTATTTATGTAGCCTTTTTAAATTTTGTTTTTAAAAATATAGATAAAATAAATTTAAACGCTGAGCAGATAACAGGTTTCCTTTTTGGCGAGTACTACGACGAATATGGAGATAAAAAAGATAATTTTACAGAGACGCTATGCTATTATACACAAGGCGAAGGTGCTCAACTGTATCCGAATAATGAACTAGCAAAAACTGCTGCAATCGTAATAAATGCTATTTTAAAAAAGCAAAATTTAAAACATGAAGGCCATAGTATACAAAAAATGTTTGAAGTGAAATGTAAAAAAATTGGAATAAATATTTCTTGTGATCAAGATGATATTTTTTGTTCATACAAAATGTTATACGTTGTAGATAAAGATACTGAAATAAATCAGTTTAGTGGTATGTTAGACTTTTTTGAGTATGTATATGAAAATATTAACACAGAGAAAGGTCAGCGTTATGCTGCGTTGTTAGGTAATTATATTTGTAAATGCGATAATTTTAGCATTCTCTATTACAGCGATATTAGTTATCATTATTTTGAAACGAACTACCGTCGCATTGTATCTTTAATGTTGAACGTTTTGAAAAATCACAATGAAGCATTAGCAAAGGTAAAAGAAGAATACGTAAAACCATTAGGATCAAAATGGGGATGGAAACGATTTTGTTTATTACTTTACTTTTTTTTTGTTTTTCCTTTTGTTTCTCGCGCAAATGTGAGCATATCAACTGTGGCTCTTAATAATAATCAAAATGTGACTTCAGAAAATAAAACTGAAAACAGCGAAACCCCCGCTGTTATAGAGTCAACAAATGAATTAAATATAGGTAGTTAAATTATTTTAGTGACTTTTGGCGCTAAAAAAAAATAGCTTGCAAAGTAGAAGTAATCATAACTCAAAAAAAAAAACAGACTCCAACTAGCCTGTTTTTTTTAATAATAAATTTAAATTTAACGCCTAAATCCTACCCAAAATTGTAAACGAAATCAATAAGCCATAAATTGCAATTCCTTCTGCGAGCGAAACAAAAATTAATGCCTTTCCCATGATCGATTCGTTTTCACTTATTGCTCCCAAAGCTGACGAAGCCGCTGACCCTGTTGCAATTCCTGCTCCAATTGTTGACAATCCCGTGACCAAAGCGGCCGCTAAAAAACCCATGCCTCTTGTGAATGAATCTATATTTTGTGTTTCGGGTGCAGCTAAAATCCCTTGGTTAAAAATTATTATCGAACTAAAGATTAATATCCCAAAAAACGAAATTATATTTATCAACAAACTTTTTTTAAACCGTCTTTTATTTCTTTTACCAAAGCAAAAACTCGTGAACGGCAAGATAATACTCAAACACAATAAAACCACTAAAAACAAAAAAAAATCTTTTGTCACAAAAAATCCCCCCTATAAAGTCATTGCTAAATTTTATTAATATACTCTTTTCTCTTTTCCGCCACCTCTAAAAAATCTGCCAAACATCTCATAAAATTCCAATCGCAAAGCTTGAATTCCAACAATCAAACCCTCAAGTATTATAACCAATAAATTTCCTAAAACAACTATAAACCAATTATAACCATCATTTTTTTTTGCTAACAACATCACAACACTCATCATTCCAGCGTGACTCAATGCAAACGCTCCAACTCTTACAAATGATAACGCGTTCGTGAAATAATTTAATATTATCTCAAACGTTTCTATAATACTCTCAAACAAAAATAAAAATATACTCCCGTCAAAAATATTTTTTTCGTGTCTAAATAATTTTTTTATTAATTTATTAAAACCAGTTAGACACAAATTTATTAATCCGAAACAAATAATAAACTTAAACCAAAAAACATATTTTAAATTTAGCTCAGTAAGCAAAAATAAACTAACTAAAATCATACAAATATAGAAAACAAACCCAGAAAGCGCATTTGGTCCTAAAAATATTTCGAGCCAATCACCATTTTTTTTACAATTAATTAAATTTAACCCCATCGAAACCAAAGCTAAAACAATTCCCATCACAACCGAATAAACCAAAATATAATTTATATTCTCTGCCGGTTTTAGCCAAACACTTTTTATTATATCTTCAAAACCAAAAATACTTCCATACATCAAACCAAACACTGCTGCCGAAATTCCTAAGATACTAATAATTTCATACAACGGATTTTTTTTTATTTTATTTAAAATTATACCCGCTAAAAATAAAACTAAACCCTGCCCAACATCACCAAACATTAATCCAAATAAAATAATATAAGTGATTGCTAAAAACGGCGTTGGATCAATTTCGTTATAACTCGGAACTCCATATAACTTTACCAAAAACTCAAATGGCCTAAAAATAAAATTATTTTTTAAAACCACGGGTGGTTCTCTCTTTAAATCATTTTCAATTTTCAACACTACCTTATCATCATTTTTTATTTCAATACTTAACAAATCTAAATTTTTTTTTATTACCCAGCCAGTGAAAATAAAAAAATCTTTCTTTACCACCGCACAAAATTTCTTTGTCTCATATATCTTTTTTAATTCTAAAATTTTTTTGGCTGCAACAACTCTTTTGTTATTAAACTCCATACTCATCTCAAGTTTTTTATTTATATTCTTTACCTTTTTCTCAAGTTGTCCTAACTTTTCCTTTAAATCAAACAAAATCTTAGACAGATTCCCTTTAAGTTTTAAATCATTTATTTCAAATGGCAAATCAACTCTTTCAAAATTTAACGACGCAAAAATATCATCAATGCGTTTTAAAGCGTCTTGATGTGTAAAATAAATACACCAAATTTTGTTTCCTTGTTGCTCACCTTTTACTAAAAAAATATCTTTTTCATCTTTTAAAAACGCTTTATACTGCTCATAACTCTCAATCGGCATAAAACCAAATCTATAACTTATAAAACTAAACTTCTCAAGCATATCATAATTAAAATCTAGACTTTCAAAATGCGAGAAATTATAAACTACAGATCTCAGCTTTTTATATTCATTTTCAAGTTTTTCAACAAACAAATTATTATGCTGCTCAATTTCATTTTTAATTATTTTTATGGCTTCATCCTCTGACATAATCAAATTACTTTTGAATTTATTATTCTTATTTATATCAATAATTTCCAGTGATTTTTTTACTAATTCATCCGGTTCTTCTCCTAAATCAAGCTCTCCAAAATCATTGTATTCTGTCTGATTTTTTGCATATTCTAGTTCGATACTAAATTTATAAATATACTTTTCTACTACTCTATTAATATCTTTTATATGCCCGATTATGCTTATAAAATACATTCTTTCTATCATTTTATTAACAGCCTCTCAAAA
>CAMVHY010000120.1 GCA_947167415.1 uncultured Clostridia bacterium | reverse complement strand
CTTCTTTACAATCGGCACGCGTTCCCTCGGTAACGATAAATTTTACAGGCAAACCACGTTCATTGACGGCTAAGTGTATTTTCGAATTAAGCTCCCTTTTATCTTTGATATAGCCTGGTTTTCACCGCGAGTCCCAGCTGTATTTTCACATAACCTGAATCGGTCACTAGCTACTCAAAGTTCGCATCATCTTCCAGTATCTCAAATAATTTCTTTAAAATACCTTTTCGTTGCCATCGAATAAATCTTTGATGAATTGTATCCCAATTACCATATCTAGCGGTAGATCTCTCCACGGAGATCCTGTTTTAAGTATCCAAACAACCGCATTGATAAACTTTCGATTGTCTTTGGCTATATATTAGCTCTCGCTTTGCGTCACTTATGTCAAATAATACATTTCCATAATACGTTTTTTTTTATGTTTATTTTGCTCCTATTTTCTATTTTTTCCCATTATACTTTATTTTATAGTTTATTTCTTTTTTTTATCTTCTTTATGTAGACACTATCTAGCAATTTTTTTTATCTCGAAAATTTATCTTTAAAACAAAAAAGCCAATCATCAGTTTGATTGGTCTTTTTCATGTAAAAAAATTAATAACTAAAGCTAAATTTTATTTTAAAAAATATTTTTTTGTTTGACATAGATTTTTTCGTATGTTAGAATAAATATGTGTTTATGTTGTGGGTTATTTTTTTATAAAAAAGGAGTGTTTGCTATGAATAAAGCAAGTGAAATAAATGGAAATGAAAAACAAGAAAACATTGGAAACGCCACAATCAATTAATCAATCAAATGAATTACATCTTGTTAAAAATGAAAATTTAAAAAATTTGCTTGATAAGAATACGGAGTTAAAAAATGAGGTTGAAGAAACAGAAAAATTAATCAATACCCCGTTAAAAATTGGAACAATGGAAGAATTTTTTGATATTGTTGGTATAATGGAAAACTTGAAATTAAATACAGAACGGATAGATAAAATAGAAAATTTTACTAACACAATAGACAAATTGCAGGATGCCACAGATTCAGATGAAATAAAAAAATGTCTAAACAAAATAAAATTTGATTTTTATGACGAAGAATCAATAAAGTTCTTTAATGACAAAATATTAAAGACACGCAACGCTCAGGCAGATATGGATGTTGACGAATTGGGAAACAAAACTAGTAAGTATTTGTCTTCAGAGAATATGAAACAGATATCAAACAGTATTCTGGCTAGTAAATACAGTTTAACTTGGCGTTTTGCCAACGATTTTAATACAAATTATACTAATTATTTATATTCGGTGCTTGAAAGTACATATCTAACGCGTTGCTTTGTGTCGTTTACGAAAAAATTAGTACGTGATTTTATAACCAATAAAAGAATTATCCCGTTGTTTAAACTTAAAAATGGATTTTATTTGAAGTTAATATATCAAATTATTATTTTACACATCTACGTATCGAATTCCTCAATACTTTTAGCATTGCTTTCAAATCCAGATCGCTACAACTTTTTTCTGCAGTGGCATCAAATGCTAGAAGAAAATTTACCATCAGAAGATAAACAACTTTTCTATGATTATTTAAATTCATGTAAAAATAAACTTCAAATCGAAAAAAATAGATATAATTATTTCTACGAGAGAGAATGGGTTTTAACAGCGATTCTTGTCTTTGGAAGTATTGCCTCAGCTATAGTTTTAACAATTTATTTTATGGAAATTTATGTGGCAACATGGTTTTTTTGGTTTGGAATAGTTGAAGTGATACTTACTGTTGCAGTTGGAATTTGTTTGTTTTTATGTTTAAAAGAAAACTATAACGAAATCAAATCAATTGATCGCGCCATTGATGTCTATGATTTGGAGAAGATAAAAAGTTTTAAAGAGCCAGAACCTGAAAAAATTTCAACTTTTGAGGCAAACAAAAACAAAATAATACTCAATAACAATGAAATCAATGCAATGGAACAAAATAATAATGATATTAAATTAGGACCGATCGATACAGAAAAAAATATAGATAATCCACCATCTCCTTAATAATAAAAAATTTATCTTTAAAATAAAAAGCCAATCATCAATTTGATTGGTCTTTTATTTTCTTGGGCAAAAAAAATTATCTGTCTTAAAATAAATTGCGCCAGAAAAAAATTTTAAGGAGAAAATTATGAATGGACTGAATGAAAAACAATCTGAGGCGGCAAATTTTTTTAAAGGGAAAATGCTTGTTTTAGCCGGACCTGGAAGCGGTAAGACAACTGTTATTATTCATCGCGTAAAAACTTTGTTGGAAAAATATAAAGTTAACGAAAAAAATATTTTGGTTATTACTTTTACAAAAGCCGCTGCTGATGAAATGAAAAATCGATTTCAAAAAATTTACGGCGCAAACAAAGTTTTATTTGCTACGTTTCATTCGTTTTTTTTTAGAATTATCAGGCATGTTTATAATATTTCGGTTGAAAATATTTTTGCTGAAACAGAAAAAAAAAATTTGATTAAGCAAATTATAAGTAATAACTTTGATTTTAATTCGGACGAGGATTTTTTAAAAGATATTTTAAATGAGATTGGAATTGTAAAAAATGAATTGCTGGACATAAATTTTTATAATAGTAAATCGTGTGCGAGTGATGATTTTAAAAAAATTTTTTTAATTTACGAGGGATATAAAAAAAAACATAAGAAAATTGATTTTGATGACATGTTGAGTTTATGCCATAAAATTTTGACGAAAAATAAATCGGCGCTTGAATTTTATAAAAGTAAATATAAATTTATTTTGATCGATGAGTTTCAGGATATAAATCGCGCGCAATATGAATGTATAAAATTATTGACAACAGAAAATTTATTTGTGGTTGGTGATGACGACCAAAGTATTTATAAATTTCGTGGAGCACGACCAGAATTTTTATTGGATTTTAAAAAAGATTTTGGTGATGCAAAAATAATTATTTTAGATAAAAATTATAGATCGAGCGAAAAAATAATTTTGTTTTGTAATAAAGTTATCGCGCAAAATAAAAATAGATATCAGAAAAAAACTTCTGGGCGTGGTTTAATCGGAATCGAGCCAAAAATTTTAAAATTTGATGATATAAATGACGAAGCAAAAAAAATTGCGGCGATGATAAAAAAAAATAATTTGGAGCAGGCAAATGACACGGCGATAATTTTTCGAACTAATATTCAGGCACAAGCATTTATAATAAATTTTATGAATCTGAATATAGATTATAAATTAAAAGACGAAGTTAGTAATTTATATGATAATTGGGTTTCACAAGATATTTTGGCATACATAAAATTTTGTCTTGATCAAAGTGATATAAAATCTCTTGGGCAAATAATAAATCGACCAAAAAGATTTATAAGTAAAGAAATGTTTATACGCGCATCAAAAAAATCTCTGGGAGATAAAAAAAATATATTAAAAAATTTATTTGAGGACAGAAAAATTCCGTTATGGCGACGAGCTCCGATAGAAGAATTATTATTTCATGTAAAAAAAATTTTTGGCTTGTCATGTTATGATTGTGTAAAATATATAAGAAAAGTGATTGGCTACGATAATTTTATAAGAGAATTTTGTGACGCCAGAAAAATAAAATCCAGATGGTTATTTGAAATTCTCGATGAAGTTCAGGAAAGTGCAAAAAATTTTAGTGATAAGAGTGAATTTATTTCGTATGCCGAAAACTTTTCAGTCAATGCAAAACTATTAAACGCTAAAAATCCAGGCGTAACTTTAACAACGATGCACAGTGCAAAAGGACTTGAATTTGATACAGTTTATTTAATCAGCACAATCGAAGGTTTAGTGCCACATGAAAAAAGTGTTACGGGCCAAGAATTGGAAGAGGAATTAAGATTATTTTATGTAGGATTGACGCGTGCAAAAAATAATTTATTTATCTCAGTAATAAAATCACGATATGAATCAGATGCGAAAGTTTCGAGGTTTTTAAGGCCGTTTTTAAAATAAAAGTTAAGATATAAAAAAGTTTTGTATGTTAGATTGTGTTTATTAGAAACTTTATTTTTAGATTTATTTTGTTTATGATTGAAATGTCAGGGTTTTAATTTTGAAAGCGGAGGGAATGAAAATGATTTCTTATGGGCTGGAGAATAAAGTTGTTTTAATTACAGGAATAAATAATCCACAAGGAATTGGAGCAGCGGCATCGTATGCATTTGCTCGCGAAAAAGCAAAATTAGTTTTAGTCTATAAAAAAATATTCAGGCAGTTTGATAAGAATAAGATTAATAAAAATGGGGTTGATAAATATTACGCGTCGAATGCAGAAAATGCCAATGTTGTTGAAAATAAAATAAAAGAAATAAATGCTGATTGTATTGTTTTGGAAAGCGATATTTCTAATGAAAATGCTGTAAAGGAGATTTATTCGACGGCTTTAAAAAAATATGGAAAAATTGATGTTTTGGTTAATAATGCCGCAGTTGATGATGAGAATGGTTTTGATACGATAGAAAAGATAACGCAAAAAGTAATTGATGAGACATTTGCAGTTAATGTTCGAGGAAGTATTTTAATGATGCGAGAATTTATTAAGCATCGTGGTGATTATGGAAGAATAATAAATATTTCTACGGATGCGGCGCAAATTTTTGCTGGTCAAATTACTTATGGAGCTAGTAAAGCAAGTTTAGAAGCGCTGACTCGAAGCGTTGCGATTGAAGTCGCAAAATATGGAATTACTGTAAATTGTGTTGCGCCAGGTCCAACACAAACGGGATGGATCGATGATGATTTTGAAAAAGAAGTTGTTTCGTTAATTCCTATGAAAAAATTAATCAAACCGGAAGATATTGCGGATACTATTTTATTTTTAGCAAGCGAAAAAGCAAAAATGATTACGGGACAAGTTATAAAAGTTTCCGGCGGACATGCTATTTGATTTTTTTTTTAGAGTAAAAATTAAAAAGGAGAAATTTGATGATTGGTATAAAAAAAGCTTTATATGCAGGAATATTAGGTAGTGTCGAAAAAATTAGAAGAAATATAAGATATATAATATAAGTGGATAAAAAA
>CAMVHY010000119.1 GCA_947167415.1 uncultured Clostridia bacterium | reverse complement strand
GATAATCAAATTGTTTCGGATATTATTTGTGAAGATATTGCTTTTGGTCCGGAAAATTTAAATTTGGATGAAAACGAAATAAATCAGCGCGTTGAAAATGCTTTAAAAGTGGTTGATATGTTTGAATATAAAAGTTCGCTTGTAAGTAATCTTTCCGGCGGGCAAAAACAAAAAATTGCTATCGCAGGAATTTTGGCGATGAATCCGGATTATATTATTTTCGACGAATCGACATCAATGATAAACGACAAACAAGAAATCTTAGAACAAATTTTTGATTTGAATCGTAAGTATCAAAAGACAATTATTTTTATTACGCATGACATTGAGGAAGCAATAAAATTTAATCGCTTAATAATTTTAGACAAGTCAAAAATAATTTTTGATGATACGCCAGAAAATATTTTTTGCGCAAAAAAAAAACAAACCAAAGATTTAATTTTGAAATCAAATCTTGATTTGCCATTTACTATAAAATTTATCAACGAAATGAAAAAACATGACATAAATTTAGAAAATACACTCGACATAAATATTTTGGCTGAATTTATAAGTAAATATTAAAAAAGTTTGTTGACGCTTTGGATTTTTTAATCAAAATCATTCAGGTCCAATTGAAAATTTTATTTCGAGTTTGATAAAAAATCTTTTTGACTATACACGTTCGACATGGGAATAACCAAATTTTCGGTATTAATATTTTTCGTAATGTTAAACGCTTGATATTCTTTTTGTTCCATAAAGAATTTGGCAGATTCACGTGCGAATAACACATTTTGCTGGTTGTTTATTATTTTTGAATAAACATAAATTTCGGTTTTACGCATAGTTTTCCTATGAATCGCACTAAATATAATTGTACCAATCGCAACAATTCCCAATAAAGAAGATCCAATACCAAGACAAATAAAAAATAATGGTCCAAGACCAGCATTAGCCAGCGCGCACAAAGCAACTAATAGTGACAAACAACCTAACAATGTAAACAAAACGTACCCAACAGCCAAAATCTTCTCAATTAGTGTCCCTTCAATTTTTTCACCATCGGGTTTTGCAAAACCATTAAAAGCCAACTTAAAGATTCTTTTAAATAATAACCATGATATATATAATGATGAAGCTTTTGCGGGACGATAGCACCAATCTAGATGTACATACATATTTAAAACATTGTTCTCTGATTTATTTTTACTCGAGTTTTCCATAAAAAAACCTCCGTTATTATGATCTATGATTTATTAAAAAACCGAACTCAAAGTACAACCATTATCATTCTATCACTTAAAAATATTATTTGCAAATTATTTTTTTAACGAAATCACAAAATATTTTTTACGCAGAAAAAAAACAAACCAAAGATTTAATTTTAAAATCAAATCTTGATTTGACATTTAGTATAAAATTTATTATCGGGTTATATAAAATTTATGCTGAAATAAAATCAAAATCCAAATTATTAATATGTAATTTATAATTGCTAAACAAACAAAAAAACGGTCTCATGATCGTTTTTTTTTATTATTTATATATGTCCCCGCTTATTTAAACTGCTTCTACTTACAAATTTTACAAATTTAATTCATTGGTTTCGTATTATTTTGAATCAAATTGCTCATCCAGTTTTTTAACATAATTTCAGCTTCATTTGCTTGTAAATTAAAAGCCAACATAAAACTTCGCACAATAAACTTTTGGGCTTGCCCAAGCATTTTTTTTTCGTCAATCGCTAAAATTCGACCGAGTTCTTTTTTTGAGAGATGATAACATACGTCAACAACTTCTTCTATATTACCTGATTTTAGCTTTTCTAAATTTTTTTTGATTACTTTATTGCGTTGAACCATAGTATTTTTTTTCTGATTAATAGGTTTTAAACTGACGCTCGCAACAATTTTAGGATTTTCTATTCCGACGTCCAAATCTTCACTTTTTTCTTCACTTGGTTTAAAACTCATATAAACTTTATTTATTCTGTCAATATCAACTGCGTGTATATTGTCTTCTTTACTTAATGGAACACTAATAGAAAGTTCACTGTTTGCAATTTTTACTATATAAAAATCTTCTGTTTTACCAAAAAGATTTTCATGCTTAATATCAACTACAGTTCCAATACCATGTATTGGATGTACTATCTGTGTTCCCACAGAATATTTCGCACACAAAAATATAACCTCCTTTAAAATTTTTAAAAAACATGTGCCCAATGGGAATCGAACCCATAACTCACCCTTAGGAGGGGTACGCGATATCCGTTTCGCTATGAGCACTCACCTACAAAATAATTATAACATAAAAATCATCGAAAAGCAAATATCAAAAAAAATTTTTTCACATCCAAATTTTATAAGATCATAAGCAAATATGTTTATCGTTTTATTTATGTTCGAGTTTGATTTAATAATTTAATAATCGACCATAATCATTCCATTCACCAAACATGATTCCCCTTTTTGTATTATCAATAAATTTTTTTAGTGCGTACTCATAAATTTTTCGTTGACGATTTTTTTCGCGTTGAATAGTGTCGATTCTTACCCTTTGATATAAATCAGGAAATTTAATAAAGTTTTGCCAAACATCAGGCGTTTTTTTTAATAAATTCAATATCTCGTCATCTATGTAAAATTCTTTTGCTTCTAAAAATTTTTTTCTGCCATTACTAGTCATCAAATTTAATTTTTCTAAACGCCGACATCTTTCTTTATTTAATTCCGACCATCGGCTATTTTTTCTTCTTGGACCAAACTTTTGAATATGACCAAGTCCTTCAACATTTTTATGAATACTGTCTATCCATCCAAAACATAATACTTCTTCAACGGCATCTATATACCAAAAAAAATTATTGTTTTTGGGACAACCTTTTTTTACATAAATCCAACATTCCGTTTTAATTTCGGAATTTTTTTCTAACCAACTTCTAAATTCATATCTATTTTTTACTTCAAGAAAATTTTTTACTTCACTCAAAAAAATCCCTCTCAACAAAAAAATTAATCTCAGTGAGAAATTATATATTAGATAAAAACGATTCGTTAACGAGATAAAAAAATTACGTTTGAAAAATGATGATATTAAAATAAACGAATAAAAAATAGCAATAGCGTTGTTTTTATTTTTTTAGTCAAAGATTGGCATTTATGAATAAAAATGTATAAGTTAGTTTTATTTTACAAATAATATTTTTCGACCAGAAAAAAATTATTGTTTGGGAGGGATATTATTTTGAAAGCAACAGGAATTGTAAGAAGAATAGATGATTTAGGCAGAATAGTTATTCCAAAAGAAATTCGTCGCACTCTTAGAATTAAAGAAAGTGATTCAATGGAAATATTTACTGACGGCAATAATAATGTTATTTTAAAAAAATATTCCCCAATGGGTGAGTTTATTGATTTTGCCAAAATATATGCTGAAAGTTTGATGCAAGTGTTGGATAATATTGTCGTTTGTATCACAGATAAAGAACAAATTATTGCAGTAACTGGTGGACTAAAAAAAGATTTGGTGGACAAAGAAATTTCACATGATTTAGAAAAATGTATTAATGCAAGAGATAAAATTAATGCTAGTGAAAGCGAAAATAATGAAAATTTTATTTTGATTGCAAATGGTCAAACAAAAAATTTATATAGCTATGAATTAATTGTGCCAATAATTTCAGATGGCGAAGTTTTTGGTTCAGTAATTTTTTTGTCACAAGAAAAAAAAATGGGTGATTACGAAAACAAATTGATAAATATGGCTGCGTTTTTTTTAGGAAAACAAATGGGACAATAAAATTTGTTATTTAAAAATAAACAGCCAAAAAAATAACTGAGGAGATATTGTTCTCAGTTTTTTTGTTTAATCATTAAATATTTTGTGTTAGAATATTATGGCTTGATAAAAATTTTAAAAGGTGGTTTTGTTGAGATGGAGAATATGGAAAAAGATTTAGAAAATAAGTTTTGTTCGTACCTAAAAGATTTGAAAATTAGATATTCAAAATTTGACGAAGTAAAACAAACGATGGATGATTTTTGTAATAGAAATAAATTGAAAAGCAAAAAGGTGTTTACAGATTATTGTGTAAGAGAAATTTTTGATCTCTGTGATTTTTGGATATCGATTACACTGGATGATGCCAAAAAACTTTTATACGAATATTTATTAGATGGAAAAAAAATTAGTTTTTTGACATTAAATTCTTTGATAGCATGTATGGAATCAAAAGTGTGTAGCTTGAAAGAATTGCGTGATTTCATTAAAACATATGTAAATCAAGATAAAAATCATAGTGAGTTTGATGAAGAGGTAACATTTTTGCGAAACTTAGACTCGGTTGTTAATCTTGAAAAAGAATCACAGGATGAATCGAATGCGCCGGTTATTAAATTCTTTGCCGACTGGCAATCAGAAATAATTAAAATCTCTGATATTACGGATGATAACTATTTAAGTATTAATTCTTTAGCAGTTAAATTATTAGAGTTTAAAACCAAGACAAAACAATATTCTGAGGTAAAAGACATACAAAATGATATTTTTTCTTATATAGAAAAGATAGTTCTATTGTCTAAACAGCAAAAGAATTTCCCTGATAATATTCTCGCTCTTTATTTTAATGCTTTATTAAGTGCATCGATAGGAGATAAAAAATACAAGCAAAAAGTTTTTGACACCAAATTTATAAAACGTATAAAAAATAAAATTTTAGGTGATGATAAAAAAATAAACAATGTTTATCAAATACGGTTTTTAATTGATATTTTAAAATTAAATTATGATTTAAATCGAAAATCAAATTTGGAAAGAAACATTGACGGTACAACAAAATATCAATTTGATGAAGCTTATAATTTTATTTTTGGTAATCAGGATAAAAACGAAATAAAAACAATAGTGAGTCTTATCGGCGATAGAGGCAAAGAGTTTATTTATAGGTATTTGAAACTATTTAAGCTAACAGAGGGTATGAATTGCAGAGAATTGCGAAGCTTTTTGGAAATAATTCCTCTGAAAAATCCAAAGCTAAAAGTTTCATATTCTGCGTTTCATTCAAAACGTAAAAAGTACC
>CAMVHY010000118.1 GCA_947167415.1 uncultured Clostridia bacterium | reverse complement strand
TTACGTAATAGCTTATCGCAAAAATATTATTTTGCCACTGTGCCTCTATTAATCTTTTTTTATTTTCTTCGTTTAAATTAATTATATTTTTGCAGCTTTTTCTATGAATCGAAACTCCTCGTCCACGTGTAACAAAAGCTATAATCTCATCCATTGGAACTGGATTACAACACTTAGAAAATCTAACATTTGTATCTCCTACACCTTTTACTATTATTGCTTTCGATTTTCTATTCTCATTGAAGATTAAATCATTTTGTTTAATATCCATTATTTTGTTTTTGATTTTATAATCATTATAAAGTTTATTAATTACATTTTCTTCTTTTATTGCTCCATAACCAATAGCTGCATAAAAATTATCTATCTCATTAAAATTATATTTTTCTAATATCTGTTTTTGAGCCTTTTCATCTAATAAATCTTTAAGTGCAATATTTTTTTTTCTCGCTTCTTTTTTTAGTAATTCTTTACCTTTTTCAACGTTTTCAATTTTATTTGCTGTCTTAAACCATTGATTTATTTTATTCTTAGCCCTATTTGTTTTAACTATTTTCAACCAACTTAATTTTGGCCCTATAGAATTTTGGTTTGTGATAATTTCGATACGGTCACCATTTTTTAAAATATAATCCAATGGCACTAACTTTCCGTTTACTTTTGAGCCAACCGTTTTATTTCCAACTTCGCTATGAATAGCATAAGCAAAATCTATTGGAGTCGAACCGCTCAATAAACTTATTACTTTTCCTTGCGGAGTAAAACAATAAACATGCGATTGATAAACACTTAAATCGAATTTAACAGCATCTAAATAATCTTTATTATTATTATACTCTTTTTGCCATTCCAAGATTTGTTTCAGCCAAGCAAGTTTTTCTTGCTCAAGATTTCTATTTTTATCATTTTTATCAAAAATGCCAGCTTTATATTTCCAATGAGCAGCAATTCCATATTCAGCAATTCTATGCATTTGTTTTGTACGAATTTGTATTTCGAAAGCCTCCCCGTCCGGACCAATCAAAGTTGAATGTAAAGACTGATACATATTTGATTTTGGCATCGCAATATAATCTTTAAATCGCCCCGGAATAGGTTTATACATTTCATGGATAATTCCTAAAACGGTATAACAATCTTGAATCATATCAACGATTACTCTCACAGCAAACAAATCATAAATTTGGTCAAAAGTTTTGTTTTTATAAACCATTTTTTTGTAAATACTGAAAAAATGTTTAGGACGTCCTTTAACTTCAGCAGTTATATTATATTTTTTTAAACAGATTTTTATCTGGTAAATAATTTTATTTACATATTTTAATCTATCTTCACGACATAATCTTATTTTTTGCGATAAATATTTATATTCCTCAGGATATAAATATAAAAAACATAAATCTTCAAGTCGATAACGAATACTTGAAATTCCAAGTCGATGAGCAATTGGTGCATAAATATCAAGAGTTTCCTGTGCAATTCGTTTTTGTTTATCAGGACGTAAATATTGCAACGTTTCCATATTGTGCAAACGGTCAGCAATCTTTATTAACACAACTCTAATATCTTTTGCGATAGCCAAAAACATTTTTCTATAATTTTCTGCTTGTGATTCTTCTTGTGAAACATATTTGATTTTATCTAGCTTTGTAACTCCATCAACGAGATTAGCAATCTCTTCTCCCAGTAAACTTTTTATATTTTCGCAAGTGTAACTTGTATCTTCAACAACATCATGTAATAATGCTGCTGCAATTGATTCCAAATCTGATTCAAGTGAAGTCAAAATAAGTGCCACATTCAACGGATGAATTATATATGGCTCGCCTGATTTTCTAAATTGATTTTTATGTGCTTCGCGTGCAATTTCATACGCTTTATATACTATCGAAAAATCTTCAGCTGGATGATAATTTTCTATGGTGCTTATTAATTCTTGGAACAGTAATTCTTCATTCAAATTTTTCACCGCCAAAATTAAAATATTTACCTGAGTCTAATATAAGAAACAAAAAAAATCAATTTAAATTTATTTTCAAGCTAATATAAAAATGGAGTAAAAAAAATTTTGTTTGAGAAAAAAAATTTTGTTACGTACAAGATAAATCGATTTAAAAAAATTATTTCCAAGAAAATATGATTCAGACCGCTAAAAAATAATTTTTTGGTTTTTAAGTTTCAAAACTAATGTATTAATTTTTCATGTCAAAATATGTTTGTTGGCAATTTTTTGCGACCAAAAATTTGTTTTAGATGGTTTTAATTTTTTATTTTGGATTGACAAAAAAAAATTATTTGATAGAATAATTTTGGCCCAAACTGTGAATTTTGTTTCTCCAACTTAATTTATGGTTTGCGGAAAATCAATATTTTATATGGAGGAATTATTTTTATGATAAACAAGCAAGAAATTATAAATAATTATAAGGTAAGTGAAAACGACACAGGTTCACCAGAAGTCCAAGTTGCTATATTAACTTCTAGAATAAATGCTTTGGTGGAACATTTAAAGATACACAAAAAGGATAATCATTCGCGCCGTGGTTTATTAAAAATGGTCGCGAGACGGAGAAAATTATTGGTTTATATAAAAAATCACAACCATGAGAAATATAATAATTTGATTTCGAAATTAGGTTTAAGAAAATAGGAGATGAGATGTCAAATAAAAATTATAAAACGTTTGAGATAAAAGTTGGCGGGAGAGATTTATCTATTGAAATCGGACGTTTCGCTGAATTTGCAAACGGGTCAGTTTTTGTAAAATATGGTTTAACAAATGTTTTAGTTACTGTAACTGCTTCACATGAACCGCGCGAAGGGATAGATTTTTTTCCGTTGAGTGTTGATTACGAAGAAAGATTATATTCAGTTGGGAAAATTCCGGGCGGTTTTATAAAACGTGAAGGACGGCCGACAGAAAAAGCAATTTTAACGGCGCGTTTGATTGACCGTCCGCTTAGACCATTATTTCCAAAAGATTATCGGAATGATGTTAGTATTGTGGCAACGGTTTTATCTGTGGATCAAGATTGTTCGCCAGAATTTGCTTCGATAATTGGAGCATCAGTTGCTTTAGCAATTTCAGATATTCCATTTTTAGAAATTGTTTCGGGCGTCAACATTGGTTTAATTAATAACGAATTTGTTTTGAATCCGGGAGCTTCACAAAAAGAAATAAGTGATTTGAATTTAACTGTTGCTTCGACAAAAAATAAAATTATGATGATTGAAGCGGGAGCAAATCAAGTAAGTGATGATAGTATGCTAAAAGCAATTTTGTTTGCTCACGAAGAAAATAAAAAAATAATAAGTTTTATTGAGAGAATAGTTTATGAATGCGAAAAAGAAAAAAGTGATTATGTGAAATTTAGTGTGCCAAAAGATTTTTATGATTTAATAAAAAGTTTAGTTACGGAAGAAAAAATGGCAGACGTAATTTTTACAGATTCAAAACTTGAGCGCGGAGCAAAACTTGAGAAATTAATTAATGATATTAAAGAAAAATTTAATCAGGATGAAACGCTTATAGAAAAAAATACTGAGTGGGAAAAATTGTTACCCGAAGCGATTTTTAAATACGAAAAGGAAGTTTTGCGCAGGTCGATTTTAAATGAAGGCAAGCGTCCTGATGGCAGAAATTTAAATCAAATCAGGGAATTATCAGCAGAAATAGATGTTTTATCGCGAACGCATGGTTCAGCAGTTTTTAAACGTGGGCAAACACAAGTTTTAACGGTAACAACTTTGGGATCGATGTCTGACGCTCAGGTTTTGGACGGATTAGAAATTTTAGAAGAGAATAAAAGATATATGCACCATTATAATTTTCCAAGTTTTTCTGTCGGAGAAACACGTCCATCGCGTGGACCTGGAAGACGAGAAATTGGACACGGTGCTTTAGCTGAAAGAGCTTTATTGCCCGTAATTCCGTCTGAAGATGAATTCCCGTATGCAATAAGATTAGTTTCTGAAGTTTTAAGTTCAAATGGTTCGACGTCGCAAGCAAGCGTTTGTGCAAGTAGCTTGTCTTTAATGTCGGCAGGCGTGCCAATAAAAAATGCAGTTGCTGGAATTTCGATTGGATTAATTACGGATGAAGTGGAAGATAAATTTGTTTTGTTGACTGATATTCAGGGTTTAGAAGATTTTTGTGGTGATATGGATTTTAAAGTTGCTGGAACAAAAAAAGGAATTACTGCGATTCAAATGGATATAAAAATTCATGGCTTAACGATTGAAATTTTGGAGCAGGCATTTTTAAAAGCGCGCGAGGCACGAAATTATATATTGGATGAAATTATGGATAAATGTATATCTACTCCGAGGAAAAGAATTAGTCAGTACGCTCCTCAGATATTAAAAATGAAAATTGATGTAGAAAAACTTGCAGATGTAATAGGTGCCAAGGGGAGAGTAATAAAAAAAATTATTGAGGATTCCGGGGTTGATAAGATTGACACAGAGGACGATGGCAGAATTTTTATTGTTTCGCCGGATTCAGAAAAAGTTGAGGCAGCCTTTAAAATGATAAAATCAATTGTAATTGAACCAGAACCAGGTCAAATTTATTCTGGAACTGTTACGCGAATAGCGAGTTTTGGTGCGTTTGTTGAATTTGCATTTGAAAAAGAAGGTTTGGTGCATATTTCGAATTTGGCTTTAAAAAGAGTTAAAAACGTTGAAGATGTAGTAAAAGTTGGCGATAAAGTTTTGGTTAAAATAATAAATATAGATGAGCAAGGCAGAATTAATTTATCGAGAAAAGATGCATTGCTTGATCAAAATCAAAAAATAAATTAGTTTTTGTCTGTTATAAAAAATATCGGGTTTGAGCTCGATATTTTTTTATTGTCAAGAGAATGTCTATGTAAAATAAAGAACAAAAGAAAGATTTATTTATTCCGCAACAAAAACGATATATAGATCATAGTGTGCTTAAAAAAAATATTTAAAAAGACTTAACAAACAAAAAATAACTAGGCAGCATTCGCATAAGATAAAAATAGATCGAGCAAAAAGAAAAAAGTGATAAAATAAGAAGTATGAAACTGACAAAAACACAATATAAAAAGCTAGAGGGATTAATGCCGA
>CAMVHY010000117.1 GCA_947167415.1 uncultured Clostridia bacterium | reverse complement strand
TTTCTCACTCTTCATCGCTCATATCATTTCTTCTATATCTTCTTTTTCCATTTTTCTTTTTCATTTTATTTCCTTCTCCCTTTTATTCATTTTTTATCCACTCATATTATATATCTTATATATCTTATATATCTTATATCTTCTAATTTTGTCTACACTATCTAATTCAAATTATCATCTCCATTGTTTTTGGAGCATCATTTAAAATGTAAAGAATATAATTTTCCATTATAAAAGAATTATCTTGGAAATTAAATGTGCAATAAATAATTTATTCTATGAGATAGAAAAAATAATCTTGAGACAGAAGATTTTGTCCGGATTATTTTTTTTGTAAAAAAAAATTTTGATTAAACAGAGATTAATTTTTGTAGTTGTATTTAATTATCATGTGTTTTATATTTCTATGGTGATAAATTTTTTTAAAGTTGGTGAAAGTAAAAAATAAAATGATGATTTATAGTGTACGAGGAGCCGTGGCTGTAAAAAAAAATTCGGTGCAAGAAATTGAATTTGCAACACGTGATTTATTGCTTGAGATAATAAAAAAAAATAATCTCGAGATAAGAAATATTACTCAGATTATTTTTTCTGCGACACGAGATATAACAAAAATTTATCCCGCTGTTTATGCGAGAAAAATTGGAATCGTGAATGCAAGTTTGTTTTGTGTACAAGAGATGTATGTAGAAAATTCTTTGCCTATGTGCATTAGAGTTTTATTAAATTTTTGTGATAAATATCAAGCGGACAAAAAAATATTTAATATTTATTTAGGAGAAGCAAAAAAATTGCGTCCTGATTTGGATTGATTTTTTTTTTATTTAAAAAGGAGTTTATGAAAGTAAAATGAAAATTGCAATTGACGGACCAAGTGGAGTTGGAAAATCAACTTTGGCAAAAGAAATAGCCGTGAGATTTAATTTATTATATTTAGATACGGGAGCAATGTATCGGACGGCTGCATATTATTTTTTAAAATATAATTTGGATTATAATTTTGAAAATAAAGATGAGCTGGAAAAAATAAATATTGATTTGATTTCTAGAGCGGGTAGGAACATAAAAATTTTTTTAAACGGTGAGGATGTTTCGCAATTTATTCGGGAAAAAAAAGTTGCTGAAGCAGCATCGATTTTGGCAAAATATAAATCTGTTAGGGATAAAATGGATTTATTGCAAAAAAAAATGGCAAGCGAACAAAAAAATATAGTAATGGACGGGAGAGATATCGGTTCGAATATTATGCCTGACTCGGATTTAAAATTTTATCTTGATGCGGATATTATTGTTAGAACTGAAAGACGTATGAAAGATTTAAATTTAGATTTGGAAGATAAGATTGCGTTTGATGAAATTTATAGAAAAATATCAGAGCGGGATTATAATGATTTAAATCGTAAATTTAATCCGTTAAAGCGAGTTGCAGAAGCAATTTTTATAGATACAAGTAATATGACTTTTGCACAGGTAAAGCAGAAAGTTTTTGATATAATTGAATGTAAATTAAAAAACGGTTAAAAAATTTATTTTGGTATTGACTTTATGTTTTTGATGTGGTAGCTTAAACTTGTTTTTTGGAGAAGTACTCAAGAGGCTGAAGAGGTGCCCCTGCTAAGGGTATAGGTCGAGTGATCGGCGCGAGGGTTCAAATCCCTCCTTCTCCGTTTTTATGTGTAAAAATTTTTTTAGCGTGAGCGTGGGGATTTTGTTTTTCACGCTTTTTTTGTGTAAAAAAATATTTTTTTTAAAAAAACACTTGTTAAAATCTGATTCGATAAAATTTGAAAACAGAAAATTACTCGTATATAATTTTTTTGTAGAAAAATATTAGGAGCGAAAAAATAAAATGAAGGCTAAGTATATTTTTGTAACTGGCGGAGTAGTTTCAGGATTGGGGAAAGGAATTACATGTGCTTCGCTTGGAAGATTATTAAAAGCGCGCGGTTTTAAAGTTGTGATTCAAAAATTTGATCCGTATATAAATATTGATCCCGGAACAATGAATCCATATCAGCATGGTGAAGTTTTTGTAACAGATGATGGAGGAGAAACTGATTTAGATATAGGGCATTATGAGAGATTTGTAGATGAAAATTTGACTAAACATAATAATATGACGTCGGGAAAAATTTATTGGGAGGTATTAAATAAAGAGCGTGAGGGAAAATATTTAGGCGAGACGATTCAGGTGATTCCGCATATTACAGATGCGATAAAAGAAAAAATATTGTTGGCGGGCAAAAAAAATGTTGATGTAGTAATAAATGAAATTGGTGGAACAGTTGGCGATATGGAAAGCTTGCCGTTTATTGAGGCAATAAGACAAATTGGTACAGAATTTAAGCGTGAAGATATTTTATACATACACTTGACATTGATTCCGTATTTGCCAAAATCAAATGAAATGAAAACAAAACCGACACAACATTCAGTGAAAGAGTTATTATCGCTTGGGATTCGTCCGGATATAATTATTTGTCGAACGGAAAAAAATATCTCTAGAAATATAAAAGATAAAATAGCATTGTTTTGTAATGTCGAAAAAAGATGCATTATAGAAAATATTGATTGTGATTGTTTGTATGAAGTTCCGATTTTAATGGAAAAAGAAAATTTGGGGAATATTGTTTGCGAGAAATTAAATTTAAATTATAAAAAAATTGATTTGGATGATTGGAAATCTTATGTTTTTAGGCAAAGTAAAATTGTTGATGAAATTGAAATTGGTTTGATTGGCAAATATGTAAAATTACATGATTCTTATTTGTCTGTTGTAGAAGCTTTAAATCACGCAGGCGTTGAAAATAATGTAAAAATAAAAATAAGATGGATTGACTCGGAAGTTTTGGAGATTGATGATTACGAAAAAATATTAAATGGGTTGTGTGGGATAATTGTTCCGGGAGGATTTGGCACGCGTGGCGTAGATGGAAAAATTAACGCAATAAAATTTGCTAGAGAAAAAAAAATTCCGTTTTTGGGAATTTGTTTAGGAATGCAATGCGCGGTCATAGAATTTGCTCGAAATGTCGCGAAAATATCGGATGCAAATAGTTCGGAATTTGAAATTGATTGTAAAAATCCTGTGATAGATATAATGTCGAATCAAAAAAATATTAATGAAAAAGGCGGGACAATGCGTTTAGGAGGTTATAAATGTGTTTTAGAAAAAAATTCTTTTGTGTATGAAATTTATGGCAAGCAAGATTTAATTCATGAGCGACACAGACACAGACTTGAATTTAATAATTTGTATAAAAAAAAATTAATTAGCGCCGGATTAAAAATTTCTGGGGTGTCAGAAGATAAGAAGCGCATTGAAATAATAGAGCTTGATAAAAATCAGCATCCGTTTTTTGTTGGCGTGCAATTTCATCCGGAATTTAAATCTCGCCCGAATAAATCTCATCCGTTGTTTAAATGTTTTGTAAAAAAATCTTGTGAGTTAAATGAGTTAGAATGGAGAAAAAAAAATGGAAAATAAAATACGGAAGATTGTTTATTTTGCTGTTTTGTTCGCATTTGAGATATTTTTTTGTTTTACACCGTTGGGGTCAATTCCTATTGGACCGATTGTTGCGACGTTATCGATGTTACCTGTAATTTTAAGCGGTTTATTATTGGGAAAAAAAGCTGGATCGTTAATGGGTTTTTTTGCCGGGTTGTTTAGTTTTTTAATTTGGACATTCATGCCACCAGTTCCGATGATGGCATTTATTTTTACTCCGTTTTATAATTTTGGAGATATAAATGGAAATATATTTAGCTTAATAATTTGTTTTCTCCCAAGGATTTTAACTGGTTTATTTACGAGTTTAAGTTTTGATTTTTTTAATAAGATTTTTAAAGACAAAAAGCGTTTTTTAACAATAATTTTGAGCAGCGTGATTGGAAGTTTGATAAATACGTTTGGCGTTTTAGGTTTTATATTTTTATTTTTTGGTACGCAATATGAAAAAATAATTGGACAGCCGATATTAATTATTTTATCGACAGTAATTTTAACGAATGGAATTCCTGAAGCGATTGTAAGCGCCATAATTTCAGTTTTGATTTTTAAAATATTAAAAAACAGAATTGTATAGAATATAAAAACGACCAGAGTTAAAAATTTTATTTTTGTATAAAAAAACCGTATAAAAGCATGTTTATACGGTTTTTTGTTTGCAAAAATTTCAAATCAGCTTGACGAATGCGTTTTATTTTACACTTTCTGTCGCATCGAGCAACGGTTAGGTATTAGAAATATCATTATTCAAGCTATTTCCTTCTTTCTTCTCGACAATTTCCAAAGCTAAATTGTTTTTATCTTTATTGTAATCATCTCCGGAATTAATAAAAGCTTCTATTTCTTTACAGCCTAATTTTTCCATATTAACAATAATATCTTTAGTATTATTGCTTTGCATTTGCAATAAAGCAACCTCACTTTCCATAGGTTTTATTTTACTAAAATACAAAATAGCCCAACCTATCCAACCCAAAACCGGAATCAAATTAAGCCAATAAAGTTTTTTATAATCATTGATTCTACTATTTAAATCACTAATTCGGTTTTCTAAAAGAGCTAGCTCGTTTTTTTTGTTTTTATATTGCGTTAAAACATTTTTGTTTTTGTCGTTATTTATTACTGATTTCAAACATTTTTTTATATAAACAAAAAAATATTTCTCTTGCAATGGTAAATAAAAATTAAGCTGATCATTTTTTATAATACGCGCCAAACATTCTACAAACTGCCTATTTTCTAAATAGAGTCGTAAATTATCAGGATTAAAAAGCGTTATTACAACATCATTAATATCTTTTTTAGCATTGGCACTCATATTTTTATCTTTTTCTATAAGCGAAATAAAACAATCAAAAATAATTACTAATTCATTACGAGAGTGTTCGCTTCCTTTAATCAAATCGACATATCGAATAGACATACGACCCAAAAACTCATATAAAAATGGATTTACATCTTTATTACCTTGTAGAATTTGATCCGAAACACGCTTTAATATATCTTCTAATACCTCATTTTCATTATATGCACTATCACGGTTGTTTATAAATATATCCGTAGCTTCAATTGCAAGAGGACTGTCAACA
>CAMVHY010000116.1 GCA_947167415.1 uncultured Clostridia bacterium | reverse complement strand
GAGTGAATTAGCGGGGCGGCCTTACGAGCGGGGATGTGTTCTGCTGGCTTATTTAATGTGTTATAAAAAAATTCAAGTTACCTCTTGACAAACAAAAAATTTTATTTTAAAATTATTAAGGAGGGTTTAATAAATGACGTCGCAATAAATGACGTTATTTTTTTATTTTTTAGTTATACGTAATTTACATGTTATGCGATAACATCAATTATATAAAAAAAATTTTTTATGGAGGTGCTCGACGTGAGCGAACAAAAAGAACAAAAGCCTGTAGATGATGTTTCGTTTTTGTATAAAAAAGATGAAGGTGGCTTTTATATGAAAAAAAACATATCGTTCCTAGCAACTTTTTGGTTTACGAATAAAATATTTTTTTATACTTCGTTTTCAAACAAGATACCAGTTAGTAAGAAACGATTTAATAGCGACGATGAGAAGAGTGAATTATGGATGCTGCGTTTCGTTTTGGGATGTTTTATGCTTGGAGTTATTCTATTAGGTTGTGGCATTCCACTTCTGTGTTTAGACATTTTGTTTAAATTAGCTATTGCAATGACTGTAATTGGGGCGATCTGTTCAGCGATATATTTGGTGGTGGCAATTTATTCGGCTTATCTTATGATTGGTGAGGCCGGCAAAGGTAATCTAAAATTGACACCTGAAAATATTCCTAAAGGTTATAAATTGGGAGACTCGATTATTCCGATGAAACCGAAAGAAAAAGAAACAGAAGACAAAAATAAAAAGGAGTATGAGATAAAAAAATAATATTTTACGTTATGATTTTTTTCAAAAAACAAAACGTGCATCAAAGTCTATGCACGTTTTTTTATTGCCAAAAATCCTGATAACCAGCAAATTTTTCCTTACAAATATTTAAAACATACTCGACCAAATCACTATTATTTTTAAAATCATCTTTATCAATCCAAATTCCATTTGTTTGATGTTTAAACCAAGTAATTTGTCTTTTTGCGTAATGCCGCGTATTTTTTTTGATCAAATCCACAGCCTCTGCTAAACTTATTTTCCCCTCTAAATACAAAATTATTTCCTTATAACCGATTCCTTGCATCGACGGCAAATCTTTTTTATATTTCACAAACAAATTTTTTACTTCATCAACCAAACCCATCTCAATCATTTTTTCTGTCCGCAAATTTATTTTTTCATACAAAACCTCGCGCTTTAAATTCAACACCACAAAAACAACATCATAAACACACTTTTTTTCTTTTTCTCGCTCATTATGCTCCGAAATTTTTTTCCCCGTCTCATAAAAAAATTCTATTGCGCGAACAATTTTCCTCTTATTATTCTTTTCAATCAAATCAAACGCCTTTTTATCTATCTCAAACAATTTCTCTCTCAAAAATTTTATATCCATCGCCGACAATTTTTCTTCCAACTCTAAATTTTTTTCTGCCGCAACAAAATCAATATTTTTTAACACAGCATTTATATAAAATCCTGTTCCACCACACAAAATCGGAATTTTTCCCAAATAATAAATTTTTTTCAAATAATAATCAGCTTTAATTTTATAATCCGCGACTGAAAAATTTTCATCCGGCTCAACTTCATCAATCATGTAATGCTCAATTTTTTTTCTTACATCCAAATCAATTTTTGCCGTACCAATATCCATATATTTATAAACTTGCATCGAATCCGCAGAAATTATCTGCGTACCAAATCTTTTTGCTAAATCCAAAGCTAAATCAGACTTTCCGGTCGCAGTTGCTCCTGCAATAACAATTAACGGTTTCATTTCCTTCTCATAAACAATTTTTCTATTTCGCTCCTTAAAATTTCTATAATAATCGGTCTCCCATGCGGACAATTAAATAAATCTTCGCTCACAAATATTTTTCTCACCAAATTCTCAACTTCAAAATCAAATAATTTATCGCCAGCTTTAATTGCTTTTTTGCACGCCATCTGCATTATTTCCTTTATCTTCTCTTCATAAATAAAATTTTTTTTCAGCCCACTTTTTAGCTCCTCAATTAAATCAACAAAAAACTCGCGCGAAATATATTTACCAAAACCATTTGGCACGCCACAAATTTTAAATTTATTTTCATGATTTTCTATTTCAAAACCAAATTTTTTTATTTCTTCAATCTTATCTAAAAATATTTTCGCGTCATAATCATTTAATTCAAACTCAATCGGCAAAATTAATTTCTGCACATCAAAATCTTTCTTTTCGAACTTATTTTTTATTTCCTCAAACAAAATTCTTTCATGAGCAGCGTGTTGATCCAGCAAAAAAAATTTATTTTCAAACTCAATTAACCAATAAGTATCAAATAAGCATCCAATAATTTTATAATTACTTTTTAAATCATTTTCCTCTTTTTCATTTTTATTTTTTTCGTCATACTTAAAATTTTCATCAACCAATTTTTCTTGCTCAAAACAATTTTTATCCGTCAAAACTTTATTTTCATAAAACATATTTTTCTGTTCCATCAAATCAATTTTTTTTTTATAGTCATTCAATTTCATGTCAAAATTTTTATCAGCACAACTTTTACTTATCTCAAAATCAATTTTTTCTTCACACAAAATATTTTTTTTACAATCACTATCAACATCAAATTTTTGCTCACAAACCCAAAATTTTTTTTCAAACGCATCAATATTTTTCATAATCGCATTAAAAACAAAATCATAAACCAAATCATCATTTTCAAATTTTATTTCCAATTTATTTGGATGCACATTTACATCAATAAAACTCGGGGCGACACATAAATTTAAAACATAAACCGGAAATTGCCCAACCATTAATTTATTTTTATTTTTAAAAGCGTTTTCGACAGCCGCCTCCAAAATATTATTTTTAATACATCTGCCATTTACAAAAAAATTCTGTTGCACGCGACTATTTCTAAAAAATTTCGGCGTAGCGACATATCCTTCCAATAAAAATTTTTCGCTATTCTCATTTATTTCAAAAACATTTTTCACTACATCAATTCCCAAAATACAAGCCAAAACCGATTTTAAATTTCCGTCGCCGCGTGTATTAAAAACAATTTTTCCGTTATTTATAAATTTAAATGCAATATTAAAATTCGCCAACGCAAACTTATTCATTAAATTCGAAATATAACTTCCTTCTATCCATGGCTTTTTTAAAAATTTTAATCTTGCCGGCGT
Organism: uncultured Clostridia bacterium; assembly: GCA_947167415.1. Lineage (GTDB taxonomy): Bacteria > Bacillota > Clostridia > Lachnospirales > CAMVHY01 > CAMVHY01. The sequence continues at coordinate 1,944 of CAMVHY010000116.1, read as the reverse complement.
GTTAAAAAAAATATTACTTGCAATAACAGTTGTTCCCTGTTGGCTCGCAATAGATTTCTCTTCTAAAAATTTTCCGCCGTGAATTTTTATATATGTCCCCAAAGATTCTTTTTGCGTTTTCGTAATCATTTCAACTTGTGAAACAGCTCCAATCGTACATAAAGCCTCACCACGAAAACCCAACGTACAAAGATTTTGAAAGTCATCAAAATTTTTAAATTTGCTTGTCGCATGATTTAAAAAAGCCGTCTTGACTTGATTTTTTTCTATGCCGATTCCATTATCCGTCACTCTTATATAATTTATTCCTCCGTTTTTTATTTCGACTGTAATCGAATTTGATCGTGCATCAATCGAATTTTCGACCAATTCTTTCACAATCGATAGAGGACGTTCAATAACTTCACCGGCAGAAATTTTATTTATCACCGAGTCATCCAAAACTTTTATCTCATTTTTATTTAAAATTAAATTTCCCATGATAAAAATTATATAACTTCGCACGAAAAAAACAAGCACAAAATTTTTTATGCTTGTCCTTTTCATCGCTTAAATTGATTTTTTTAGATCAGACTACAAATTATTTTCATTTTCATTTTCCATTTTTTCTAATCCTATTACTATTAATGGTGTTTCATCTGATTCTATTTCTATTTCATCTAAACTTAAATCGATATCTCCATTTTCTGACGCACGAGTTGCATTTGAATCCAAATCTGAATTATTTTGGTTATTTAAATCTATTTGCGAATTTCCTAAATCATCAGTTATTAATATCGTAAACATATCTCCAAACCCTACTGTCCAAATGAAAGAAATTATTGCCATTGTACATGATAACGCAAGTGACATAAACGTAGCAATTCCCATAATATTTAATATTGCTAACGTCCAAAGCAAAAAGCCAACTAACGCCAACACACCTGATAAAACTTTTTTAGTTTTTGGGGACAGGTTATTCCATTTTTTTGCCAAACTATTTACTAAACCTACTGCAAATCTTTTTATATTTTGGCAAATGGTTATTCTTCTATCATTTTCTTGTTGTCTAGATTGATCAATTATAATCTCATTATTGTGGCGATGGTCATATATTTCGTAATCAGTCGTATGATCAACACGTACTTTGCCGTCAAGCCCCCACACTATTTTTTGTCTTTGCTGAGCTGAATATAATTCGACAAAACGATTTGCAAATTCCGTATACTCAATGTCTATACAGTTTATACGACTAAGATTATTAAAATATGCAAAAATATCATTTCCCCTATAGTACGCATATGCCTCTGAATTACCTTCATTACCTTCCAGTGATCTGAATTTCTCATTTGTTAATGTGTTGTCCCAATTATCATTAAACAACTCCAAAGCCTCAAAAAAAGTTTTGTTTGTCTTTGAAGCAAAAACTTTATTTATATGGGCTACCAAATAAAATGCAGCATGTCTATATTCCTCGAACTGATTTTTACATTCAGTATCTGTGTTTTTAATAATCCGCCAAATAACTTTGCATAATTTTATAAAATCGTTTGATATAGGAAGAAAAATTGTTTTGTTTTCGTCGCGATTATTGACTTGAGTACCGTGTTCCTTTTCGAGTTCTTCAAATGGTTCTAAATCTAATGATTTAAATCCTTTATTTTGAGCAAAATCATCTAAAATTATTTTTTGAGTTTCCTCGGCAACTTTTAAATTTTGAAGAGCTTTCGTTAGTTCTGATTTATTATGTTCAAAATCCAAGTTTTCAAATTTATCAACCAAAGCTTGATTCTCGACTTCATTTAATTTTTGAGTACATAAAATCTTGACTATCTCATATTTCCAATTCAATAAAAAATCTATTGGTTTCATCTCTCCAAGATATTTTTGTTTATTTTTTAATAAAAGATCTAGAACAGAATTAAAATAATTGACATGTAATTTATTCAATTCATCTATTAATTT
>CAMVHY010000115.1 GCA_947167415.1 uncultured Clostridia bacterium | reverse complement strand
CTGAATATAGTTTTATTTTAACCTTACTTTTTTTATTTGTCAAGTAGTAAATAAATTTTTTTTGTGAAATTAATTTTTTGTCAGTATTATATTATAGTTTGTGAAAAATAATAATTGCGTCTTTTGATTTTTGATTTTTCGTATTCAAAATTTCTTTTCAATCACATCAATTTCTTTTTTACGTAACAATTTAAATAATAAATTTTGATATTAAAAAAAATCTCAACTTGGATTTTTTTTAGGGTTGAGATTTTTTTATTGAAGTTTGGAGTCAAAGCAATTAATTTGTTGCCAAAAACGGAGAGTGGGAACACTTATTTTATATTTCTTGACGATGCAAAAGCTTAAAAGTATCATAAAAACTACCAAACAAGATACATAAACAAAATTGTTTTGCCGATTGCAATATTATTTTAGCTATGCTACTAAGCATATAATAACTGCTAATAACTGCATAATAATTTTTTGGTTTTATATTTTTTTTCTCAGATATTCCAACTATATCAAAAACAAAAAAAAACGCCAGTGAATCAGCGTTTTTACTTATTATCTTTATTTATCAATATTTTATTTTCTTTATTGGCTTTTCCGTTTTCAATATTGGCTTTTCCATTTTCACTTCGTCATCGTTAGTTTTAATTTTACCTCTATACGCAGATGGAAAATCAAATTCATTCCAATTATCTTTATGAATATCTACATCGTCAGCATTCTTTTTATTTGCTTCCTTTTCCTGTGCTTTAAAAGCGTTTATTGATTCTTTGATTAACTCTTTGCTTTGTTCAAATGCTTTTTTTGAAGATGGTAACAAATTACTTAAAAATTGCTCTTGCAAATCATTAACATTTTCAGAATCTTTAGATTTACAACTCGAAATACTAAATTTTAAATTCAACTGTAGATTTGAACGCACATTTTTCTCTTCAGGACTCATATTGTTAATATAGCTTTTGATATAGTCGCTCAACTGGCCAAAATTACGCTCATGTAATTTATCACAAAAATCTAAAAGTTCAATATTGCGCTTTAACAAACGTTCACAAATTTCGTGATCGTTTTTTCCATTCTTAATCTCCTGCTCAATATTTGTAACAATGTTTGACCTACACTCCGAAAATCTATCAGACAACATTTTTTTAAACTGATCTTTACGCGCTTCACTATCTTGAGTAGAGTTTAAATTTGTAAAATAGCGATCAGCATCAAACTCATGCTTGCGCCGAGATAAGTGACCATGATAATTAGAAGAGTCCAGCCTAATAAAATCAAAAATTGTCTCAATCCAACATTTCATCATAGCATCGCCAACATATTGAGATATCGCATACTGAACACCTTTGAACGAATTTTCTTTTTGATTCTGAGGAATAACATTATACAATGCGTCAGCTAAGGAACCGATCTGTCTATCAAGATCGCCATTTAGCATAGGCAATAATACATTGATAAATGTACTATCAAACAGAGAATTAATTTCATACTGCTCCATATCAGGCTCTATTCCAAGGGATCTTATAATCAGACGATTGAGTGGCACTATAAAATCTCTTTTTCTAAATTGATTAAAGCGCTGATGCACAACTGTACTAATTTGCGTATTCAAGGAATTCTGTGGAGCTATTTGCTTTTCTTTAGTAATAAAATTGAAAAGTTTATACAACCACCACCAAAATCCAGTTTTAATACTGTGTTCTACATTCACAGTTTTCGGCAACTCTTCTAATTTATTTAACACTTGCTTATCACACATTTTATCTAAATCTTTATTTATTTCTCTGAGTTCATTAATTGCTTGTACAGACATTTTTTGTCTCAAACTACGAATTTTCAACATCTCATTAATAAACAAATTCCTTTTTTTCTTCACACTGGAAATACTTGATTTAAATTTCTTAACTTGCTCATCACCTTTTTTATCATCTTTATCATCAAAACAATCAGAAAAATTATCGTTAATAGATGTATTCATGTCTTGTATGTCGGTAGCAACAACAGAATATAATCCTCTAATTTTTGCCGAAGATAAAGAACCACCTCTAATATTTACATCAATTTGATGTTTTAGAAATGCAAGTTTTGCTTTATGTTCACACACTGTGGTATCGTTCTCAATATTCCTCATCCGTGCCTCAATATTCTCAACATTACTGTCAAATAACCTACATGAATTATTTCCATCAATCCGCATTTGATACTCGCAAGATTTAGCAGTTGTCAAGAAAAAATCGCTCACTTGTGAATAAAGAGCCATCACATCAAACAATTTTTCATACAACTGATTGTTATTTAAACAAATTTTTGATTCAGCTACATCTATTAGGCAACTTTCCAGGTTCGATAGAAATATATTTAAATTAAACAAATCGAATGTTTTATAATTGTCCTGGAAGGATAAAAGTTCCTCACGCCTCTTTAGAAAAACACTATTTTTATCTTCACCATTTTTTTTATCTTCGTCGACTATAATTGTATTGTTATTGTCAGCCTCAATTTCTTCATGGTTATCAGTTTGCTTGTTGTTGTTGTTGTTCTCCACGACTTTAGAATCAACTTGATTTCTCGCCCACTTCTCGCCAACAAATTGTTTGAAGTCATCTAGCATATTTTTTTTATAAAAATCTAACAAACTATTAATTGCTTTATCAAAGTCTATGTCACTGAACGTTGACGCTAGCTCTTTGCAACACTCAACAGCTTCTTGCTTTTTGTCATAAGAAGATAAAATATCTGTCAAAAAAGAGACAATGTCAAAAAAATCATCCACATCCTCAATTCCAAATTTATTTAATCCGTTTTGCTTATCATTCATCGCATTACTTAATTTGAACAAGCCAAGATTAGTTTTTTCCGACTGTACCAAACTATTAGAATCTAAGCCGAATACGTAAATAAAAAATTTTTTAACCTTCGACTTCATGTCCTCATGATTTTCTTTCTGCTGCTTTTCTTGCTCCTGTTTTCGTTTCTCTTCCCCTAGCTCTTGTAGTGTTAAAAAATCAGTTTTTCCCTTCATACCTTCATTCATACAAAATCACTCCTTTAAAATATAAAAAAACAAAATAAATTGTAACCAAAAAGCAACTTATGCATTCCACATGAACATCACAAAAATATTACGCATCGCATTCAGTCTAGAAAAATCCTGATAAATCAAAATCAGTATTTTAGAACACCAAATGCTATTGTGAACTATAAAACAAATATTTTTATTTGTCAAGCGGTAATTTGATTTTTTTGTATAAATTTAAACGCTGGAAAAAATTAATATTCAGTTTAAGCTGTCATAAAAACATATGTAACTGAATATAGTTTTATTTTAACCTTACTTTTTTTATTTGTCAAGTAGTAAATAAAATTTTTTTGTGAAATTAATTTTTTGTCAGTAATTTTATTATAGTTTATGAAAAATAATTGTTATATATTTTGATTTTTCGTACTCAAATTTTTTTTCAATCATATCAATTTTTTTTGCCCGACAATTTAGATAATAAATTTTGATATTAAAAAAAATCTCAACTTGGATTTCATTCAGGTTGGGATTTTTTTTGCTCTAAATTTTTTTATCGGGAAATTAATTTACACATAAGCAAATTATTTTTTGTCCAAATAATTATTTTTTCGTGAACACAAAAAACAGCTTGAACATAAAATAAAATCACGGGAGGTGACCAAAAAAATGTCCGGAATAATAATTCAGGATGATAATCGATATTTTTATACACAAAAATTTTTGGAGTCAAAAAATATAAGTATAAAAACTTTTTTGCATGAGAAATTAAAACCAAGTGATTTAAGTGCAAATTTAAATCCAAAATTTATTTTATTTGAGTTTAAAAAAGAACCGGATAAAAATATTTTTAGTCCCAAATTTTTTAGCCAATTAAATAAAAACACTTTAATTTTTAGCGGCGTCGAAAATAAATATCTAAAATTTATTTCCAGACATAATAATTTATTTTACAAACCAATTATGAATTCGAATTATATTTCTATATTAAATTCTGTGCCGACAGCCGAAGGAATTATTTTTTATCTGATAAAAAATCTTAATCAAACGATTTCAAAATCAAATATTTTAATAATCGGTTATGGACGTTGTGGAAAAACTTTGGCGGATAAATTAAAAAAACTGGATGCAAATGTTTTTATCAACACGTTAAAAAAATCTGATTATGCGATCGCTTTAAAAAATAAATTTAAATTAATTTATGACTTGAATTTTGATTTTATGCAAAAAAAAATTGACGCCGTAATAAATACTGCGCCAACAAAAACTATTTCAGATCAGATTTTAAAAGCTATGCCAAAAAATATTTTGCTATTTGACATTACAAATTATGGCTTTGATTTAAATTTAGCAAAGGAAAGAAATATTTCATCAGATAGAATTCTTTCTATTCCATCTAAATTTGCTTCTAAAACTTCCGGTGAAATCATTGGAAAATATATTTTCAAGAAGGTGAAACAATCCAATGTTAAAAAATAAAAAAATCGGTTTTGGAATAACAGGATCATTTTGTTCGATAAATAAAATTTTTGATGTAATGCAAGAAATAATAAATTCCGGTGCAGAAATATTTTGTTTTGCGACACCAAATGTTTTGACGATAAATAACAGATTTAATCAGGCCGACAAAGTTATTAAAAAGCTAAACGAAATTACGAAAAAAAATATAATTAGCGAAATACAAGAAGCTGAAAAATTTGGGCCGTTTAATCCATTGGATTGTATGGTGATAGCTCCGATCACAGGAAATTCTTTGGCAAAACTTTCTCATGGCATAATCGATAATGCAGTTTTAATGGCAACGAAAACAACTTTACGCAATGGCAAACCAATTGTTCTTGCTCCGTTTACAAATGATGCATTAAGTTTAAACGGCGAAAATATTATGAAACTTATGAGTAAGAAAAATTTCTTTTTTGTACCGTTTGGGCAAGACGATCCAATAAAAAAACCGACGAGTATGACTTCTAATTTAAAAAAATTAAAATCAACGATTATAAACGCGCTCGAATACAAACAAATTCAGCCTGTTATAATTCAAAATTTTGAATCAGAAGAATAAAATTATATGAAAATATTTTTTCTGTTTATGTATATATTTTTTTTTTGAGGCAAAAATTCTAATGTCCCCCTCTAAAAAATTAAATCCGAGTTTATTTTTTTTAATAAGCTTGGATTTTTTTTTATACATCAAGAACAGTAAAACAAATTTTTTTCAATCACTTAAAAATTTTTAAAAACATAAT
>CAMVHY010000114.1 GCA_947167415.1 uncultured Clostridia bacterium | reverse complement strand
TATCTAATATACTAACCTTTTTATTAAATTCTCTTTGCTCTGGACCAAGTTTATAACACACAAAGCTAAATTGTGCTATCGATTGATGTTCCATTAATTCATCTATATTTGTAATTGCACCCTCTGCGATTTTTCCATCGATAGTCAATCTATCAACCCATAATTTATTATCTACGATGTAGTAATTATACGTATATGTATCATCTTGATTTATCTCTAAATTTTTCTTAATCTGATTTTTAATTTCATTTTTATTCTCATTGCGCAAATTAGAACATAAATCCAATATTTTTATCAAATCATCCTGATTTTTTATTGGTGGCTCGATCATTTTTCCCTCATCTTGTTTATTCATAACAAACCAAACTCTCTAAAATAAAATTTTTTTACAATAGTAATCAAAAACACAATTCCATTTTAGATTTTATCACAGATATTTAAAAAAATCAATAGCAAATAAATTTTTACGATACATAATATATAAAATAAAATTCTGCTTTTAACACAGCAACTTATTTTTAAAACCAAATTTAAATATGTTGCCGAGATTAACTTTTAAAATCTAGTTTTTTTGACACAAAAAGAGATTGTGACATAAAATCACAATCTCTTTTTATAAACTTTATTTTCTAATCCAATATTTTTTATATTTGAGTAAACAACCAGTTTTGCAATCCGATTTTTTCTATCAAATCAAACTGTTGCTGAATCCAATTTTTATCTTCATCTTCATCCTGATAATAATCGCTCAAAAGATCAAAAGATTTATAATCATCTCTAGCTTTTTCAACAATATCTTTCAACCAAGCCAAACCATTCACAGAGGTTTCTAAATCATATTTTAAAAATTCCACGATATCATAATAAATCGGACTTTCTTTTTTATCTTCATTTTTTATTTTAAAATCCAAATCCAATAATCTATTTATAAACTTACTAACATATTCTCGCTCTTCTTTTGCGTGCGACAAATATTTTTCCCCGAGTTTATTAAAACCTTGAGAAATAAAAATTCTTGCATGCATTTCATGTCCAATGGCTTGCTGTGATAAACCAGTTATAATTTCTTGCATACCCATTAAAACTTCTTGTTTATTCTCCATAAAAAACAACTCCTAAAATATTTTTTTAAATAAAATTTTCTACTCCGACAATTTTTTATAAATATTATATCTATTTTTTGCGTCATCTTCCGCTTGTTTAAATAATTTTTCTGCATGCTCAGGGAATAAAAGTTTTAGCGACGAATATCTCACTTCATTATCAATAAATTCTCTAAACGATTTAACTGGCGCATCAGAATCCAAAACAAACGGATTTTTATTTTCTTTAACCAATTCCGGATTATATCTATATAAATGCCAATAACCGCATTCAACAGCTTTTTTTGCTTCTTCCTGAGAACAACCCATTCCCGCTTTTATTCCGTGATTTATACATGGTGCATAAGCAATAATTAACGATGGTCCATGATATTTTTCTGCTTCTAGCATCGCTTTAATTAATTGTCTCTGATTTGCTCCCATAGAAACTTGTGCAACATAAACATAGCCATAACTCATGGCTATCATGCCCAAATCTTTCTTTTTAACTTTTTTACCAGACGCGGCAAATTTTGCAACTGCTCCAGCTGGCGTCGACTTACTCGATTGACCACCTGTATTCGAATAAACTTCCGTATCAAATACCAAAACATTTATATCTTCGCCCGAAGCTAAAACATGATCTAGTCCATCATAAGCCCAACCGTCTCCACCTAAAATCCACTGCGATTTTTTCGCTAGCCAATCCTTATTACTAATTAGATCAAGCGCTAATCTTTGACTTTCTTCTTTCAAATCATTACTTTTTAAACTAATATCAAGTATATTAATCAAACTTTGGCTCATAATTTTAGACTCTTCGCCATTATCAAAAGTTTCTAACCAATTACTTAAACTTGTTTTCAATTCTTGACTGTCAACCAAATCGACCAAACGTTTTGCCTTATCTCTTAAACCTTCTCGCGTTTGCTTAACCGAGTTATACATTCCAAAACCATATTCTGCATTATCTTCAAACAACGAATTCGACCATGCCGGACCTTTTCCTTCAGAATTACAAGTATATGGCGACGACGGATAACTTCCGCCCCAAATCGAAGAACATCCTGTTGCATTTGCGATATACATACGATCGCCAAATAATTGCGTCAATAATTTTGCATACGGAGTCTCTCCACATCCTGCGCACGCTCCAGAAAATTCTAATAACGGCTCTTTAAACTGACTATTTTTTATATTATTCGGACTCGGCGTTTTTTTACAAGATAATTCATGTGTCGCATAATTCCAATTTTCGATTTGCTCGCTTTGTGTTTTAATGTCTTTCATAACTAAAGCTTTTTCTTTCGCTGGACAAATTTTTGCGCAATTTCCACATCCAGTACAATCCAACGGACTAACTTGAACTCTAAATTCATAATCTGCAAAATCTTTACCATTCGCTTTTATACTTTCAAAACTCTCAATAACTTTATCTTTATTTTTATCAACCAAAAACGGTCTTATGCTTGCATGTGGACAAACCAAAGAACATTGCCCACACTGAATACAATTTTCTTTTATCCAACACGGTACTTCGACAGCAACTCCACGTTTTTCAAAACTTGCTGTTCCACATGGCAAAGTTCCGTTTTCGTAATTTTTAAAAGCACTTACAGGCAATTCATCGCCTTTTAAATCATTAATTTTCTTAGCGATATTTTTTACAAATTTAATTCTCTCGTTATCATCTGCTAAAACATTATCTTCTGTATTATTATCACTTTCATCGCTCAAATTTTTCCAGCTATCCAAAACATTTATTTCTTTCACATTTTCTAACCCTGCATCAACAGCCAAGCAATTCATATTTACTATCTTTTCGCCTTTTTTGCCATAAGTCTTTTTAATCGCTTCTTTCATATAATCAGCAGCTTGCTCAACAGGAATTATATTCGTCAATTTAAAAAATGCTGCCTGCAAAACAGTATTTATTCTATTTCTTAAACCAATTTCACGCGCCAATTTTAATCCGTCTATTACATAAAATTTTATATTATGCTCAGCCATAAATTTTTTATAATAACCAGGCAATTTATCTTCGATTTCATTTTCTGCCCAAGAACAATTTAACAAGAATATCCCGCCGTCTTTCAAATCCGAAATCATATCATATTTATTTATATACGCCTCGTTATGACATGCAACAAAATCTGCCGTGTTAACTAAATAAGTCGATTTAATTTTTTTATTTCCGAATCTTAAATGCGATTGCGTGACTCCGCCGGATTTTTTCGAATCATAAGCAAAATATGCTTGCACATTCATATCCGTATGATCGCCAATAATTTTAATCGAATTTTTATTTGCTCCGACAGTTCCATCTGAACCTAAGCCCCAAAATTTACAACTTATATTTTCTTTTGGCGAAACATCAATTGGCTTTCCAACTTCAAGTGATAAATTCGTTACATCATCTCTTATTCCAACCGTAAAATGATTTTTTGGATTATCAAGTTTTAAATTTTCATAAATTGCAATAATTTGTGCCGGCGTAAAATCTTTCGAAGCTAAACCATATCTTCCGCCAACTATCACTGGCTTTTCATTTTCTTCAAAATAAGCCGTAACTATATCTTGATACAAAGGTTCTCCAAGCGAACCAGGTTCTTTTGTTCTGTCCAAAACGGCAATTTTTTTCACACTTTTTGGCATTGCATTAATAAAATGCTTAATCGAAAAAGGACGATAAAGATGAACTTTTAATACGCCAACTTTTTCTCCTTGCGCCATTAAATAATCAATCGTTTCTTCGATAGCATCGCACGCTGAACCCATTGCAATAATTACTCGTTCTGCTTCTGGATCACCATAATAATTAAATAATTTATAATCGCGACCAGTTATTTTATTTATTTCGTTCATATAATTTTCAACTACACTTGGCAAATCAAAATAAAAATTATTGCAAGCATCACGAGCCTGAAAAAATACATCGGAATTTTGTGCTGTTCCGCGTGTAACCGGATGATTTGGATTTAAAGCCTGCTTTTTAAAATTATCCAGTGACTCCCAATCAATCAAATGTTTTAAATCTTCATAATCCAAACATTCTATCTTTTGAATCTCATGCGAAGTTCTAAAACCGTCAAAAAAATGCATAAACGGAACTTTTCCTTTAAGCGCGCTTAAATGTGCAACCGCCGCCAAATCCATCGCTTCTTGAACATTTGCTGAACAAAGCATTGCAAAACCCGCTTGACGACACGCCATTACATCGCTATGATCACCAAAAATTGATAATGCATGCGTCGCAATCGTTCTCGCTGTTACATGAAAAACACACGGCAAAAGCTCGCCCGCAATTTTATACATATTTGGAATCATTAATAATAAACCTTGAGACGCCGTAAAAGTTGTTGTTAAAGAACCGGCAGCAAGTGAGCCGTGAACAGTTCCTGCCGCTCCAGCTTCAGATTGCATTTCAACAACTTTGACCGTTTGGTCAAATAAATTTTTTTGTCCGCGCGCAGACCATTCATCAACATGTTCTGCCATTGGTGAAGATGGAGTAATCGGATAAAGCGCAGCTACTTCTGTAAAAAAATAAGCAGTATGAGCTGCCGCCTGATTTCCGTCCATCGTTTTTTTTGTTTTATTAGACATAAAAAAATATCTCCTTTGTGTTTAAATTAAAAATTTTATTTTTGATTTTAATCAATAAAAACAAAAACGTGGTTTATTATAGCACGCAAAAAAAATTTGAACCCAAAAATAAACTTGAGTCCAAAAATTATTTTTTACCAAATGTCATTAAAATTTTTTTCGCTATTGCTATTAGGTAGCGTTTACATAAAATAAAAATATATTGAGCAAAGAGAAAAATAAGTATGAAACTGACAAAAACACAATATAAAAAGCTAGAGGGATTAATGTCTATAGCGAGGAAACCGACGAAGACATCAAACTACAAATTCATGTGTGCAATGCTTTACATAAAAAAAATGGTTATAAATGGAGAACGTTGCCAAAAAATATGGAAACTGGCACACAATTTATATGAGATTTAGTAGATGGTCGAAGAACGGTACGATTGCAAAAATTTTAGAAGCTATGAAAAAGCAAAAATTGCTTAATGAAGAGGATTATATATTTTTTATTGATAGTACGAGCATCAAGGTGAGTCCAGATGCAAACAGGAATAAAAAGAATCAGAAACAAAGCATTGGACGTTCAAAAGGTGGCCTGACAAC
>CAMVHY010000113.1 GCA_947167415.1 uncultured Clostridia bacterium | reverse complement strand
AGATATTTTTTTTGAAATTTCGCGCGTCATAATTTCGGCTTGATTAAAGTTGTTATAATATATTTGATAAAAAATCAGTATGTTAATTGATTTCGCTTAAAAAAATAAATTTAGATATTGTTTTGCAACAGAAAACAACCAAAGCTAGTTATAGAATCTGATTCAGAAAAAAATAGGCAAAACACTTGACACGTGTTATTTTTGGGGTTAAAATGAAATTGATTGGTTGAATAAATTTATCTTTAGCTTTGTTGTTTTATTTTTCGATGATTTTTATTTTTGTTGTATAGTTGAAGAAATTTGCTATTCGGTCGAGACATTTTATTGCTAAAAAAATTTTTTTGTTTATTTTTTGATAAGGAGAATGTTATGGAGAAAAATGTGGAAGATATTGAAGGCGCACGTAGTAAGTTGAAGAAGTTTTTAAATATAAAAAATGATCTTTCTGAGAAATCAAATGAGTTGAACGGTAAGAACATATATAATGCAATACAAACATTCAGCCAAGAGTGGTTTACGATCGATAATATTTCCGAGCTTTTAGGCCACATGCGAAGCTGCAAAATTAATGTACCTGCAAATACTATGCGTCTTATATTAGAATTTTTTAAAAATCAGAATAAAGATTTATATTTTAATAGTGTAAGTAAGCGTATCTTGGCACAAATTGATTTGGTATATGATAGTTCTTGTTATAATAATAATGAACTTGTGCCCTTTAAAAACTTATTAGCATTAATAATTAATAATGTTGATGAGAAACAAAGTAATGATTTGAATTGGAGTGACGTCTTATCTAAAGTATCACTTAGTAGATATTGTGATATGGCAGATTTATTAAGCATATGGAATAATTCAAAAAGCACAAACAAAGAAGAAGTAAATATCACCAACACCTTAGATAAGATCAAAGCAAATCAGATATTTGCTAAGGACATGGTAACCTTACTAAGTACGTTAACCAAAGAACAGAAGCCGCAACTTGCTAATCGTGAAGTAGTTAATCGTATTTTAGATAAGGAGAAGATGCCAATACTTCAACCTGCACAAGATACAATGTTAGCAGAACAATTAAAAGGTTACCTTGCGGAAGATGATACGGATATAATCTTAAATAGAACATCACCAGACAATGCGGGAGAGATGTACAAATTAATAACACAGTTAACTCTTAAAAACAAACATTGTGAGATGATCTTAAAGAAGTTGCGTGAGTCAAAAGCGCCGGATCTTTTAATATTAGTAGGTGAGTTAGTCGAAATCGGTTTCGTATTTGATAAAGATCACTATCAAAACGTCTTAACGTATCTCGATAGTCATCAAACTGTGGATGATGTATGCAATTTATTACAAAGGTTTAACGATATCGGTGTAAAGCTTACAAACGAGCTAGTTGGTAGCATTATAAATAAGTTAGCACCTGATCAAACTGTGGATGGTGTATGCAATTTATTACAAAAGTTTAACGATATCGGTGTAAAGCCTACGAACGAGCTAGTTGGTAACATTATAAATAAGTTAGCATCTAATCAAACTGTGGATGATGTATACAATTTATTGCACAAGTTTAAAATTCTCAATATGCCACTTAAACAAGTTTCAGCTATTAATATTGTAAATAAATTAAAACCTGATCTAGCGCTGGATAACGTCTGCGGATTACTAAAAGAGTTCCAAGTGTTCAATTTATCGCTTTATAGTAATAATTGGGATGATGATGTAGTTTATGCGATTCTAAAGAATTTTAAATCTCATCAAAGTGCAAATGATCTGTTAAATTTAGTAATAAGTTTACAACAATTTAATATAAAACTAAAAAGCTGGAATTATTCATGTATTGTGAAGATGCTCGCCGAAAATCAAAATGCAGACGATGTCGCAGATTTATTAATAACTTTAGGTAATATTATTGGGTTTGATAAAGGTAATGATATATTACCCGGTATTGATGATATCTTGTCAAAAATCCAAGACAATCAAAGCGAAGACAGTATAATAAAATTGGCGAAAGTGTTAATAGCGATGGGTAAAAACTTAGCATTGTATCCTGGGCATTTTAGAAAAAAACTGGAAGACTATGAGGAAAATCAAGATTTGGAAACGCTTTTAAAACTAAATCCTAATAGAAATAAATTAGAATATACTCAAGAGCAACAAAAATTTGTAAAAGAGTTCACAAGAGGAAAAGAAGAGTCTGAAAAAAACAAAGAGAATAAAAAATCTGAGAAAAAGCTTATTTCAAAGTTTAAAACTGGTAATGATATTATTGAAGTAAAAGGGGAAAAGAAAAGAACAACCATAGATAATGGCATCTTCAAAATTAACAGCGAGGACGGTAACATTAATCAACACGATAACTTTAATCAATCTGGTTACATTATTGAGAAAAAAATCAACCAAACCATTGGATCAAGCAATAACAAATTGGCTTTACAAATTATTGGAGTTGCTTTAGTAATTTTAGGTATTTTATGTATCATTTTGTCTTTGACAATTGCATCTGAAGTACTTTTAAGTTTACTGATTCTAGGTTGTATTTTGTTTACTGCGGGGATATCTATCCTAGTCAGATTGTTTTGCAAGCATAAAAATGATAAATCTACAAACTTGTTCTCCGGTTATAAAACACCGACCTTAACTAATGAAAATGAGCGGAATAATGAGATAAACAGTCCTTTATTAAGTACAGATGGAAAGGATCTGCCTGGCCAGACATATGTGACTCATGATAATTTCTAAAAATTTTTATGCGTAATAGAAAAAGTCAAACTAAAAATATAATCTGCGCCGGATTTTTTTAACACTTCGGTACATTTGTTTATTGTACTGCCGGTCGTAAAAATATCGTCAAGCAAAATTATATTTTTATGATTGATTTTTTTGGCGGCAAAAGCATTTTTTAAATTATTTTCACGTTCATGAGCATTTAAATGCCACTGCGGTTTTGTATTTTTGATTCTAAATAAAATATCTGTTCTTAACGGGACAGATATTTTTTTTGAGATTTCACGCGCCATAATTTCGGCTTGATTAAATCCGCGTTCACGCATTCTTTTTTTATGAATCGGCACGGGGATTATAAAATCAAATTTTTTATTTATAAGACTTAAATCTAAATTTTCAGCCATGACTTTTCCCAAACCAATTCCAATCGCCGGATGATTTTTAAATTTAAACTTATGAATCATCTCAGGAATAATCCCGTCATAAACAAAAAACGCATAATTTAAATCAAAAATATTATTTTTCGAGCTACATAAATTACAAAAATTTCCGGAATCAATCGGCCGACTACATTTTTTACAGCGACGTGAATTTATAATTTCAAACAAATTTTTACAGTCATCACACAAATATTTATCACGATTTTTAAATTCAAAAATTTCGTCGCAAACAATACACTTTTTTGGAAACAACAAATCCAAAAAAAAATTTATTATTTTCATATCGTTAATCCCAAATGTTCATAAGCTCCAAGCGTTACAACTCGACCGCGTGGAGTTCTTTTTATATATCCAATTTGAATTAAATATGGCTCATAAACATCTTCAATCGTTTCTGAATCTTCGTTTAAAGCTGCCGACAAAGTTTCAAGTCCAACAGGTCCGCCATTAAATTTATTTATTATCACGTCCAAAATTTTTCTATCGATTAAATCCAGCCCTGCCTTATCAATTTCGAGCAAATTAAGCGATTCGTCTGCTAATAATTTATTTATCACGCCATTATTTTTTATTTGCGCAAAATCACGAATTCGTTTTAATAATCTATTTGCGATTCGAGGTGTTCCACGCGATCTTTTTGCAATTTCTTGTGCCGCATCATTTTCGATTTTTGTTTTTAATACTTTTGCTGATCTCAAAATTATTTTTTCCAAATCTTCCGGCTTATACAAATCTAATTTATTTATTATTCCGAAACGATCTCGCAACGGCGCTGTTAATAATCCAATTCGAGTTGTTGCGCCAACGAGAGTAAATTTTGGCAAGTCAATCCTTATATTTTTTGCACTGGCGCCTTGTCCAATTATTATATCCAAAACAAAATCTTCCATTGCAGAATAAAGCATTTCTTCGACCACACGATTTAATCTGTGAATTTCATCGATAAATAAAACATCACCATGATTTAAATTATTTAAAATCGCTGCCATTTCACCTGTATTTTCTATTGCCGGACCAGAAGTAATTTTTATATTTACTTGCATTTCGTGCGCAATTATATTTGCCAAAGTTGTTTTTCCTAAACCTGGCGCGCCATAAAAAAGAACATGATCTAATGTTTCTCCGCGTAATTTTGCCGCTTCAATATAAATTTTAAGATTGTCCGTAATTTTTTTTTGTCCAATATAATTTTTAAAATCCAATGGTCTTAATTTCGTTTCAAAATTTTCGTCTTCGCTTAAATTTTTTGTATCTATTAATCTTGCCATATTTTTGCCTCACTATTTTTTTATCGCAAATAATTTTAACGCCTGCTTAATAATTTCTTCTGTTGTCAAATTTTGATTTTGATTTTTTATTTGCGTTGTAATTTTTATTATATCTGATTGCGAATAACCCAAACTAAAAAGTGCTTCCTGTGCCTCAAAAAAATTTCTATTATCGGCAGAAATATTTAAATCCAATTTATTTATTTTATCTTTAAGTTCCAAAATTAATCTTTGCGCAGTTTTTTTTCCAATGCCCGGAACACTACTTAACAAATTTATATTTTCGTTGGCGATCGCCGACAAAATATTTTCATGAGTTATATTTGCAAGAATATTCATTGCAGCTTTTGGACCAATTCCTGAAACACTAAGCAATTGATTAAAAATTTCGAGTTCCTCGCGAGATAAAAATCCGTACAAAAAAATAATTTCGTCTTTAATCGTCATAAACGTATAAAACTGAATTTTTTTTTTGCGATCATGAGATATTAAATCCAAAATTTTTTTATGTGTTGCATCAGAAATTTTTATTTGATAGCCAATATTATTATTATTTATCACGACAAAATTTTTTTCTAGCAACTCAACTTCACCAATTAAAAAATAAATCATAAATAAACCCCGCTTTATTTTTTTGCGCGATTTTTTTTATAACAAAATTTTTTGCCAACAAAAAATTATAAAGATATGAAAAAAATATGTATTTGACAAAAGGTATTTTTTGATATAAAATGGGTTTGGATTTGTTTTGTGATTATAATGAGTATGTTTTATTTTTTTGAGGAGAAAATATAATATGAAAAAAATATGTATTTGACAAAAGGTATTTTTTGATATAAAATGGGTTTG
>CAMVHY010000112.1 GCA_947167415.1 uncultured Clostridia bacterium | reverse complement strand
GTAAAAATAAAATTAATTTGTGATGATGTCGTGGGAATATTGACTAAGATCACAGAAACTTTTTTGGCAGAAAAAATAAAAATACAAGCGATTAATTCCCATAATAAACATGGAAAAATAGTTTTTGATATTGGATTTAATGTAGAAAATACGCTTAGATTAAAAAGTCTATGTACTAAATTAGAGATTATAAATGGAGTGCAAGAAATTGTTCGGGGAGATGAAAATAATCAATAATAATTTTTTTAGATTGCTTTATTATTATAATAAATTTTCCAAAATAAAATAATTTATACTGGCGAAGTAGATAATTTTGATAATAAATAATAAAAAGTACATCGAATATGATGTACTTTTTATCTTTGTTGATCAGATGATTTTTACACGAAAAACGTTTAAAATAAAATCTATTAGTAAACAAAAAACAAACTATAAATAAAACATGTTATATGACTTCTTGTTAAGCAATGTATTAGTTGTTTTATCTATCAAATTTTCCTCTAATATATTTTTTCTTAATCAAATTTCGTTTAAAAAATTTCTTGTCTCAGGGTTTATGCAATTTATAAAAGCAAAAAAACGGAGAGGAAGGGATTCGAACCCCCGGTACGTAAAAAAACGTACAATGATTTTCGAGACCATCGCCTTCAACCGCTCGGCCACCTCTCCAAAAGCTCCTGAGCGGAATCGAACCGCCGACCTCTTCCTTACCAAGGAAGCGCTCTACCCCTGAGCCACAAGAGCAATTAAAAATTTTTTTCTTAATTTATTAACTTCGTAAACAAGTGTATCATATAAATTTTTTTCTGGCAAATCATTCACAATATCCAATAAATAATTTAAAACACGACCTATATTTTTTCCTGAAAAACCTAGTTTTTTTATATCATCGCCATTTATTTTTAAATCTTTTAAAAAAATACACTCATGCGCTATTAAAATTTCATTGGCTAAAATTTTTACACACTCAGTATTCTTATACCCAATAATTTTTTTTAATACAAGCAACTCATAAAAATTTTCAATCCCCATATACGCAATTAACTTTTTTATTAAATATTTATCAGCGACTATTTTTTTATATAAACAAGATAAAATAATTCTTATCTTATTACAAGTTTTATTATCAAATTTAAAAAATCGTAACAACTCATAAGCGTTCTCAGATCTCATTTTATATAAAATTGCCACTAAGATTATATCAATATTCTTATCAAAACTAAATAATTTAACACGTGCTAAATTTTTTTTTATCCCATCAAAATTTTTATCAAAATAAACATAAAAATCATGATTTATAAATTTTAAGATTCCGCTTTCTTTAAGCAAATAAATTTTATTTATATTCAAAGCCAAAAACAGTTTTACCAGCTCATCGTGAACACGTTCGATACTTATAAATTTTATAATCTCTATTTTTTTTTTCAAAACCGAATAACTTATGTCATCGATATAAAAATCCAACTGATTTGCAAATCTCAGCGCTCTCAACATTCTCAATGCATCTTCAGAAAATCTTTTTTCAGGATCGCCAACACATCTAATTTTCTTTTCATTTATATTTTCCAATCCACCAAATAAATCAACTAAACCATCCCGATCATTATAAGCAATGGCGTTCATACAAAAATCCCGACGTGACAAATCTTCTTTCAAATCACTTACAAAATCAACTTTATCTGGTCTTCTGTAATCAGAATAAATTCCATCCGTTCTATAAGTCGTAATTTCAAATTTTTTCTTATTTAAAATTATCGTGAGTGTTCCGTGCGCTATCCCTGTCTCAATTATTTTTGCCGTGTCATTAAAAATTTCTTTTATCTCATTCGGTTTTGCATTCGTAGTTATATCCCAATCTTTTGGATTTTTTTCCAACAAACAATCGCGCACGCAACCTCCCACAACATAAGCTTCAAAATTATTTTTATACAATACATCAATTATACATCTAGCTTCATCAGGAATATTTATTTTTTTTTTGCCAAAAAAATTATGCGCGCCCGACATATTCACCCGTTCTGGTATCGATTTTTATTTTATCCCCAACGTTTACAAAAAGCGGCACATTTATTTTTGCTCCTGTTTCAAGAGTTGCAGGTTTTACCGCTCCCGTTGCTGTATCACCTTTAAATCCTGGCTCTGTATCAGTAATTTCCAACTCAACTATCAATTGCGGCTCAATTCCCAAAATTTTTCCGTCATGCGACATAATTTTCACTTGCTCATTTTCCTTGACAAACTTTAAGCTATCGCCTACCGTTTTCGCATCAACAGAAAATTGATCATAAGTTACGGTATCCATAAAATGATATAAATCACCGTCATTATATAAATACTGCACATCTTTTCGTTCAATATGCGCCAAATTAACTTTCTCTGTTGGTCGAAATGTTCGCTCAATTACGCCACCCGAAACTATATTTTTTAACTTTGTTCTAACAAATGCAGCACCCTTACCCGGTTTTACGTGTTGAAATTCTATTATCGTGTATAAATTATTATCAAATTCAATCGTAACACCATTTCGAAATTCACCTGCTGAAATCATTATTTACAACCACTCCAAAATATTTTTTTATACCATACAACACAAAAAACTTTTTACATATCTTAAGTCTAAAAAATAAATTTTTCTCACAGCGCAAAAAAATCTTAGACCAATAAATATAAATTTCTTGCACGTATTTAAATACCACAAAAATACTTTTGCTACAAGATTAATTTTTGCTAAGAAATAAAATTTGGTTATACATAAAAATTTGACCGTTAATAAAAAATTTATGTTTCATCCTTCAAATTTTTTTATACGTTACCTTTCCATATCTATATCTCTTTTCTCCAAAAATAATTTGTCTTTGTTTACGTGTTTTTTTTTATTCTCTCAACAAATCTTTGCGCATAAAAAATAATTTGTTTCATATTTTTAATTATAAATCTTTAATTTAAATCGGGAGATAAAAATACATGCATAAAATAAAATCGAGCTTAAAAAAAATAATTGCCATGATTTTATTATTTCTGGTTTTGTTTTCAAATAAAATTTATGCCCAACAAACGACAGATAATTTTGAAATTGATGCAAAAGCAGGATTTTTAATCGAGCCAACCAGTAAAAAAGTTTTGTATCAAAAAAATCCGCATGAAAAATTAGCTCCGGCAAGTATTACAAAAATCATGACGATTTTATTAATTTATGAAGCGCTAGAAAATAAAAAAATAAAATTAAATGACCTAGTAAATATAAGCGAACACGCTGCAAATATGGGAGGCTCACAAATTTTTTTAGAGCCAAACGAAAAACAAACTGTAAAAGATTTATTAAAAGCAATAATTATTGCGTCGGCAAATGATGCTGCGGTTGCAATGGCAGAATATATCGCGGGCGATGAAGAAAATTTTGTGAAACTAATGAATCAAAAAGCAAAATCTTTGGGTATGAAAGATACAAATTTTTTAAATGCATGTGGTTTGGATGCAGAAAATCATTTGACAAGTGCGAATGATATCGCGATTATGAGTTGCGAGCTGATAAATAAATATCCAGAAGTTTTAGAAACAACAAAAATTTGGATGGATAATATTACACATCAAACTCGAAAAGGGAAAAAAATATTTGGACTATCGAATACAAACAGATTAATTAAAACTTATCATGGCGCAACAGGATTAAAAACCGGTTCGACGAGCAAAGCGTTATTTTGTATTTCTGCGAGCGCCAAAAAAAATGACATGAATTTAATTGCAGTGATTTTAGGTGCGGAAAATCCGAAAAAAAGATTTGGCGAGGCTGCAAAATTATTGGATTATGGTTTTATGAATTATCAGCTTATAAAATGCGAACCGGCCGGAACAATCAAAGGAAAAATAAAAGTTAGAAAAGGCGAAGAAGAACAAGTAAATATTGCTGTAAAAAATCAGGTTACAAACGTGATGCAAAAAAATAAAGATCAAAATAAAATTACTAGTGAAATAAATTTGTCGGATGAAATAAACGCACCTGTAGCAAAAAATTTTAAAGTCGGCGAAATAATTTATTTTGCAGGCAAAAAAGAAATTGGTCGAAGTGATTTAGTCACAACAAAAAATATTAAACGAGCAAGTTTGTTTAACACTATAAATAAATTATTAAATGTTTGGCTGGCATAATTTTTTGACATAAAAAAAATCCATACGAGAAAAATTTAATATCTCACATGGATTTTTTTTTATACAAAAAGATTTATTTGGGGTGCAAATATTAATTTTATACGATGGGATTGTCGTTGTTGATTTCGTTATTGTTTGAATAAACTTGTTTGGTTAAATTATCTATTTGTTCATCAATCGACTGTTTTTGTTCAAACTCAAAATTTGCAATCTGATCTTTATTAAAGCATAAACACAAACAGAATTTATTAAATCCAATTGCACCGATAAATAATAAACCTCCAATAACTAGAAAAATGATTGCTATTTTCGGAGCTGTAAACAACAAACAAATACCAGCGATTATAAAAATAAAACCAACAACGCCCAAACAAATTTTTGTTTTTTTATTATTCGGTGCCACATTTGATTTGTTACTAGAATTATTAATTTTTAGTCGAATTCGTTGATTCAGGTTTATATTACTTCCATCCGTAACCGAATAATTTAGGTGTTCTGTAGTATTTATAGGAATATTATCTTTACAAAAGTTATTTGCAACTGGATTTCCTAAATTGTTTTTAATCATGTTGGTGTCGTTATTCTCTATCTCCAAATTTTGATTATTGATATTTGCATCTTTCTTTTGTGTTTTTAGGTCATTCAAAGATTGTTTTATAATCCAAGTTCCTCGGTTTTTGCTAGATTTGTTATCCCACATTAGTTTTCCTTTTCTCGTTCGATAAAATTCTTTATTACTATATTTATTTTGATCGAATATATCTTTAATTTCTTCGCTAATCAATCCTTTTTTAATTATATAATCCAAAACTTTTATATCAATCCAACGTACTAGGTAGCGTTCACATAAAATAAAAATATATTGTGCAAAGAGAAAAAGTGATAAGATAGGAATATGAAACTGACAAAAATACAATATAAAAAGCTGGAGGAATTAATGCTGATAGCGAGGAAACCGGCGAAGATATCAAACTACAAATTCATGTGTGCAATGCTTTACATAATAGAGAATTGTTGCAAATGGAGGGCATTACCAAAAAAATATGGAAACTGGCACACAATTTATATGAGATTTAGTAGATGGTCGAGGAATAGTACGTACGATGGCCAAAGCTATTGCTTTTTTTCTTTAAAAACTTAATTTTAGAAGCTA
>CAMVHY010000111.1 GCA_947167415.1 uncultured Clostridia bacterium | reverse complement strand
AAATTATTTTGAAAGTTATATCAGGGTTAGCTAAGGGACATTAATTAATTTCAATAGATAAATTAAATATACGACCAACTCTTGGTCACATAAAAGAATCTATTTTTAATGTGATTATGTTTAGAATCGAAAACTGTTTTTTTTTGGATTTGTGTAGTGGCAGCGGAGCAATTGGAATTGAAGCTTTAAGTCGCGGTAGCAAAAAAGTTTTTTTTGTAGAAAAAAATTTGGCATGTGTAAAATTAATAAAAAAAAATTTGAAAATAACCAAGTTGGACAAGCATAACAATTTTAAAATAATTTGCGGAGATGCGCGAGAAGTTGTAAAGAATTTAGCACAGCAAAAGTTTTTTTTTGATATTATTTTTTTGGACCCACCGTATTACAAAAATATATCTCAAGAAATTTTAATGATTATCGGTGAAAAAAATTTATTGCGTGAAGATGGAATAATAATTTGTGAAACAGGTCTTGATGAAGATTTACCGGATATAAACACTTTTGATTTTTATCGGTGCAAAAAATATGGTAACTGCAAAATAAATTTTATAAGGAGAAAAAATTAATATGAAAACGGCTGTATATCCGGGAAGTTTTGATCCGATTACAAATGGGCATTTTGATATTATTTGTCGTGCAGCAAAATTGGTGGATAAATTAATCGTTGCTCCACTTATAAATTACTCGAAAAAACATTTTTTTTCGTTGAATGAACGCTGTGAATATATTAAAATTCTGACAAAAAATATGCCAAATGTTATGGTCGAACCGTTTGACGGGTTATTAGTTGATTTTGCAAGAAAAAAAAAAATAGGGATAATAATTCGTGGATTAAGAGCAGTAACTGATTTTGAATATGAATTTCAAATGGCATTGGCAAATAGAAATTTAGCTCCTGAAATCGAAACAGTTTTTATTTCTGCAAGCTTGAAATATTTATATGTAAGTTCAGGAATGACAAAAGAAATTGCTAAACTAGGCGGAAATATATCAGAGATGGTTCCGAGTGAGATAAAAAATTTTGTTTTTGATAAGCTAAATAAAAATAAAAAATAAAGTTGGTGGAATAATATGAAACCGGTAGACGAATTTTTGGACGAAATTGAGGAATATTTAAATAAATCAAGAATTCTTCCGTTTTCAAGTAAAATATCTGTTAGCAAAGAAGATTTGTTAAATTGGATAAATGAAATAAGATTAAATTTGCCGAACGAAATTTTGCAGGCTAAAAGAATTGTTGGAGATCATGATAGAATTATAAAAGCTGCGCAAAATAAAGCGTCAGAAATAGAAAAAATTGCTCATTCGCAGGCAGAAAAACTTTTAATGGAACATGAAATTTATAGACAAGCACAAAGCAAAGGTTCGGAAATTGTTGAAGAAGCAAAAAAAATGGCGCGTGATATAAGAATTAATGCTCGAGTTTATGCAGAAGAAATTATGTCGAAATTAGAAACTGTCTTAAAAGAAGCAATGATTTCGTATCAAAAACAAGATAGATTAGTCGAGGATTGTTTTTCGCAGTTAATTAGTGCCTTATATGAAAGTAAGAAAAATTTAAATGGTGAAGATGCAAATTAAAAATAAATTAGTTTGATTCGGCAATTGCAAACGCGATTGCCATTTTTTTTGTGTGTGAAATAGATATATTTATTTTTGTGATATTAACTTGCTTTGAGAATTTAAGCGCGCGGTCATGAAGTTTTACCGTCGGCGCATTTTGTTTGTCGTGTAAAATTTCTATTTCGTGAATAAAAAAAAACTTAAAACCGGTACCCAAAGATTTTGCAATTGCTTCTTTTGCAGCAAAAATTCCTGCCATGGATTCGATTTCTTTATTTGCCAAATAATTTATCTCTTGATTGGTAAAAACTTTTTTTATAAAGCTTGGTTTTATGTTACTAAATCTTTTTGTTTCGATTAAATCAATTCCGATTCCAAAGATCATAAAAAGATAAAACTCCTTTTTTTATAAAATCATGTCGCCAAAAGTTAAAAAAAAAATTTTTGTGCTGACTTGTTTTGATAAAAAATTTTTTTTTGCTGGATTAAATTTTTTTATTGGACAGGCATTTTTTATTTTAATGCAGGGGGAAATTTTTATGGAGAAAAAATTTAATCTGCCCGTTAATGTAAAACAAATTGGAAATATAAATCCAGATATGAAATTAAAAATTTATATCGAAGATTATGCTTATAATTATTTAAAACAATATGCAAAAGCAGAAAAATATCATGAGCGACTTGCTTTTTTAATCGGAAAAAATATTAAAGAAAATGATAAAGATATAGTTTTAATTAGTGGCGCGATAAAAACAGAATTTTTACAGCCTGATCAAGAAATTTTAAATTTTACGCGGGAAACATGGAAACAAGCTTATGAGCAAATTGAAAAATATTTTAGTGGCTTAGAAATTGTTGGCATGATGCAATCACAACCAAAATATAAAAATTATTTAAATGAAAATGAAAAATATGTATCGCAGTTTAAAAATAATTTTAACAAACCAAATCAAGTTTTTTTGTTATATGATCCGATAGAAAATAAAGATATTTTTTATGTTTTGGATGAAGAACAAAAAAATTTGGAGGAAATAAAAAGCTATTTTATTTATTACGAAAAAAATGACGCGATGAATGAATATATGATTGAAAATAAAGAAATTAAAAAAAATCGCGATAATGAAGTTGTGGAAAAGGATGAAACGACAGAAATTTTAGCGCGGAAAAAGCAATTTGAGCGCGTACAAAAAACAAATTATGAGCAAAAAAAAATAGTAAATATGTTGATGAGCTTAAGTATTATTTTATTTTTGATTTGTTTTATCATGGGCGCAGGATTAATTCAAAATGAGGATCGAATTGCAAAATTAGAAGCGCAATTAAAAAATATTGATGGATATTGTAAAAATTGTAATGAGCAAAAAATTAAAAGCGTTTTTTTTGAAAACGATGATTTTGTTGATGAAAAAGAAAAAGAAAAAAATGATCGAGATAAAAAAAATATAGAGACAGAAACATATACATTGGATGAACGGGAACAAATCAAAAATAAAAATATTGATGATATTGAATTTGAGGAAACAGATAAAAATAATTTGATTGACAACGAATTTAAAACGAGTATGAAAACAAACGATAAAAATAATATTTTTGATGAAAGGGAGAATGATTTTGAGATAGGGAAAAATGAACAAGACATAGGAACAACTGAATCAGAAAATAATTTTCGTGAAAAAACAGATGAAGAAAAAGAAATTAATAATATGAAAAATAAAAAGACGGAAAATAAATTACAAACTTATACTGTTAAAGATGGAGATAGTTTAAGTTTAATTAGCCAAAAATTTTTCGGAAATACAAAAATGATTGATGAGATTTTAAAATTAAATGATATGGATGACGCAGATAAAATTTACGCCGGCAAAATTTTGAAGTTGCCAAAGTAAAAAGCATGAGGTGTAAACTCATGCTTTTTTATTTGATTATATTATTCTCCGCAAAGTAGCTCATATTTGGATATTGATTGTTTCTGTTTTGATTTTGTGTGTACTTACACTCGCTGGAATCATTGTCTATTGACAAACAACACGCAAAACATTTGTTTAAATAGTAATTAAAACAACGATATTTAAAACTTGGAAAGAGTAAAATCAAACCGACAACAAACAAAGCAATAGATAAAGGATTAAATACCCAAGCTGATAAAATAGCGACTAAAATAGCAACCAAAAACAAAATTATGCTCGACAAGAAAAACCAAATATTAAAATTTTTAGTTTGTGGATTAATGTTTTCTCGGAAACCATAAGAGTTCATGACAAAATCAGAACCAGGATTAGGACGCAATATTGGTTTTGTTATTAGTTGATTTTTTTCATTTAATAATAATTTTCCGCTTTCATCAAGAATACCCATAACAAGATTTTGCCAATGTTTTTTCAAACTATTAATAGCCAAATCAATATTATTCATGTCATTTTTTTGCAAATCTCCATTTGTATCGTTTGCATAAAGCGGAGATTTAGTAATTCCCAAATTATCTGGGTCGAAAGATACTTCAGAAATATCCTCACAAAGCTCTGTATTCTTGTGATCATTATATTTTTTTTCGCTACACTTCTGATAAAGATACATATAGCCTGTTTTTTCAATAGGATCTTTTAGCGCTTCTGTATTTACTTTCTCTCCTCCACGTGCATCGTTGAATTTATACCAATAATCCGTTTTTGGATTTTTTACAAATGAATATAGATGTCCGCCCTGTCCACTGTTTCCGGCGAGAATTTCTACAGAAACCAACTCGAAATAGGAATTTCCAGATTTAACATAGAATGGTATTTTAGTTAGAATACTATTTTTAACATATAATGGGATATTACCTTGTGAATTGTTACCTGAAGGCAAAACATTAGCGACTTGCCCGCGATTAATTATAAGAGGTACAATAGTTGAATCTTGATCAAAAACACAGCGCGCCTGAATAGCTGTAAATTTTGTCGTTTCATTACATGTAGAACACGTCATCACCGTATCGGAAGACATTTCACTAGCCATTTTCAGTACTAACATACCTTTTAGAGACATTCCACTGCTATACTTTGATTGACCAAATTTGCCCAACCAATCCAATCTTATGCCATTTATTGTTTGTATGTTCTGTGGCAGTCTTATGTAAAACCCGATACAATCATCATGATATGCAAGAAGAATATTTTTTCTATTTAATAACTTTTGAATGGGCGAAGAATCTAGTTTCAAAACGTTAACTGCTGAATTGTAAAAACGACGCAAATAATTTGTTTCTGCATCACTTTGATGATCCATATTTACTTTAATTTCAAGATTGCAAGATACTTTTAACTCTTGATCTAAGCGTTGTATTAAAAAATCCAAGTAATAATTTGTAGAAGCAGCATAAGTTGAAAACTGTTTATCTAATTTACCAAGTGTGTCATAAAAATTTTCCATTGGTACGTACTTCTTACCACCAGGATTAGATAAAGAATAAACATACATAGCCATCTCATATGCAAATGGAAATTTCTTTTTTAATTCAATTAGGTAGCGTTCGCATAAAATAAAAATATATTGAGCAAAGAGAAAAAGTGATAAGATAGAAGTATGGAACTGACAAAAATACAATATAAAAAGCTAGAGGGATTGATGCCGATAGCGAGGAAACCGGCGAAAATATCAAACTACGAATTCATGTGTGCAATGCTTTACATAATAGAGAATTGTTGCAAATGGAGGGCATTACCAAAAAAATATGGAAACTGGCACACAATTTATATGAAATTTAGTAGAT
>CAMVHY010000110.1 GCA_947167415.1 uncultured Clostridia bacterium | reverse complement strand
CAGGGAGAGCGGTATGAAATTGTCAAGGAACAATTTTTCACAACAAAAAAACTGCCGACTCGACAGTTTTTTAAAATTATTCACACTCAACTCAAATAAAATTTTTTAACTCAAACTTTAACAGGCAAAACATAAAATAAAATACATAAATAATGTAAGACGCTTCCACCTAAAACAAAAAAATGCCAGATCATATGCATATATTTTGGTTTTGTCATTACATAAAAAATAATTCCGAGCGAATAAAAAATTCCTCCAAGCAATAATAACAATAGCGCTCTAAAATCTAATAAATTTATTATTTGACGCGCGCAAAAAATTATCGACCATCCCATTAATAAATAAAAAATCAAAGACAACCTATGAAATTTTTTTATGTCAATCAAATTTAAAATTATCCCGACTACACTTAAAAAAATATTAAAACCAAACAAAATCCAGCCTATTTTTTTTTCAAGTTTTACTAAACAAAACGGTGCATAGGATCCCAAAATTAAAAAAAATATCGAGCAATGATCAAACGCACGAAAAACTTTTTTAGCCATAATTTTTTTTTTACTTATCGCATGATAAAACGTCGAACTAAAATATAAAATTATAAGCGAAACGCCATAAATTATCCCGCTTACAAGACTATAAATATTTCCACAAACCAAAGCTCTTAAAATTAAAAAAATCAATCCCACAATCGAAGCAATTAATCCGATTCCATGCGTAATCGAATTAGCAATTTCCTCGCCAAAACTTTGCCCATTAAATTTATCAACATCCGTCATTAATTTTCCTCACCCGAATCTTTTTTTATTATTTTTATTCCCAACTCTTCCAGTTGCTCATCAAAAACTTCTCCCGGCGCATTTGTCAATGGACACGAAGCATCTTTCACTTTTGGAAAAGCAATTACATCACGAATATAATCCTGATTTAATAAAAGCATTATCAATCTATCAAAACCATATGCTAAACCACCGTGCGGAGGCACACCATATTTAAAAGCCTCAAGTAAAAATCCAAATCTTTCCTCTATATCTTTTTGCTTTAAATTCAACAAATCAAATATCTTTTTTTGTAAGCCACGATCATAAATCCTTAAACTTCCGCCACCCAATTCAAATCCGTTTAAAACTATATCATAAGCTTTTGCTCTAACTTTTTCCGGCTCAGAATCTAAAAACTTTATATCTTCATCCATTGGTGCTGTAAACGGATGATGCACAGCGAAAAATCTTTTATCCTCCTCAGACCATTCAAACATTGGAAATTCTGTTACCCACAAAAATTTATATTCATCTTTATTTATCAAATCAAATTTTTTCGCTACATAATTTCTTAAATTTCCAAGCGCATTCAAAACAATTTTATTTTCTTTATCCGCACAAATTAAAATACTATCTCCGGGCTTTGCATCAAATAAATTTATTATTTCTTTTATTTTCTCGTCGCTCAAAAATTTTTTTAAATAACTTTTATATTCTCCCGTTTTATCAATCAAAATATTCGCAAGAAAATCGCTTTTAAAATCTTTAATAAACTCAGCAAAATAATCCAATTGCCGGCGCGAAAAATTTATGTTTTCAACTTTAAATCCTCTTACGCTTCCACCATTTTCTACCGCTTCATCAAAAATTTTAAATCCAGAGTTTTTAACAATCTCACTCAAATTTTTTATTTCCAAATCAAATCTTAAATCTGGCTTATCCGAACCAAATTTTTCCATAGCTTCTTTATAACTTAATCTTAAAAATGGCGTTTTTATTTCTTTTCCAAGTATCTCCATAAAAATTTTTTTTAATAATCTCTCATTCAAATCAATTACATCATCGACATCAACAAAAGATAATTCCATATCAACTTGTGTAAATTCAGGTTGTCTATCCGCGCGTAAATCTTCATCTCGAAAACATTTTACAATCTGATAATATCTATCGAATCCTGAAACCATTAATAATTGCTTAAATAATTGTGGCGATTGTGGCAAAGCATAAAATTCCCCTGGATGAATTCTACTCGGAACTAAATAATCTCTTGCGCCTTCAGGTGTTGATTTTGTCAAAACAGGTGTTTCTATCTCTAAAAAATTATTTTGATTCAAAAATTCTCTTATAATCTGCGCTGTTTTGTGCCTCAAAAATAAATTTTTTTGCAATTCCGGACGCCGTAAATCCAAATATCTATATTTTAATCTTAAATCTTCTTTTACATCTTTATCCAAAATACTAAACGGTGTAATTTCTGATTCCGAAAAAATAATTAAATCCTGTGCCAAAATTTCTATTTTTCCGGTCTTCATCTCCGGATTTATATCTTTTTCATCACGCGCATTAACCATTCCCGTAATTCCAATTACAAACTCAGATTTTATATTTTTTGCTAACTCAAATAGATCTTTTTGATCTTGTTTTATAACTGCTTGAACCAAACCTGTTCGATCTCTCAAAGAAATAAAAATTAATTGCCCAAGATTTCTTTTTTTATGCACCCAACCACAAACCGTAACAACTTGCCCAATTTTTTTTTCATCGACATCATTACACATATCGCTTCTTTTCATAAACTTTTCTCCTCCAAACTTTTTCGTTCCAACAAAAATTTTTTTATTTCATCTTCATTTAATCCAACTTCATATTCTTTTTTGCTTTCCAAATTTTTAATTCTTACCATATTATTTTTTAATTCCTCGTCGCCAATTATCATAAAAAATTTTGCATTCAATCTAAGTGCATTTTTTAATTGCGATTTTATTCCTCGTTCCTGATTATTATATTCAATTTTAAAATTTTCGGCGCGCAAATAATTCATTAACAAAAATGCTTTTTCGCGAGATTCAAAATCCATATTTCCAATAAATAAATCTAATTTATTTTTGCAATCACAAAACAAATTTTGCTCTTTTATGACAGAAATTAATCTTTCCATACCAAAACCAAATCCAACAGCAGGAATTTTTTTGCCGCCCAACTCAAAAACCAAATCATCATATCGTCCGCCGCCACAAATCGCGATATCATTATAAATAAATTCAAAAACACTCCGAGTATAATAATCCAAACCTCTAACGATTTTATTATCAACTTCAAAATTAATTTTTAATTTATCCAGCAAATTTTTTAATCGCTCAAAATGATTTTTACAATCATCGCACAAAAAATCTAAAATATTTGGCGCGTGAGATAAAAATTTTTTACACGATTCTTTTTTGCAATCTAAAATTCTTAATGGATTCGTTTCAAATCTTTTTTGACAATCCAAACAAAAATCTTGTAAATTCACTCGCACAAAATTTTTTAACTCGGAATTATATTTTTGTCGGCAATTTTTGCACCCAATCGAATTTATTTTTAAACTAATATTTTTTAAGCCCAAATCATGCAAGATTTTATCAGCTAAAAAAATAATTTCTGCGTCACATTCAGGATTTTCACAACCAAAAAATTCTGCACCACATTGATAAAATTCACGATACCTTCCATTTTGTGGACGCTCATATCTAAATGCCGGCGAAATATAAAATAATTTTTGATAAGCGTCAAATAAATTATGTTCGATTCCGGCACGAACAACTGCTGCTGTCCCTTCAGGTTTTAAAGTTAAACTTCGCCCTGATTTGTCTTGAAACGTGTACATTTCTTTTTGAACTATGTCTGAATTTTCCCCGACACTTCTCAAAAATAATTCTGTGTGTTCAAAAACTGGCGTTCTGATTTCAAAAAAATTAAATCCAAAAAAAATATTTTTTATGATTGTTTCGATTTCATTCCATAAATATGCTTCATCTGCGAAAATATCTTTTGTTCCACGAACAGATTTAATCATAATTTTTCTCCTTTTATTTTTAAAATTAATTTCCAAATCAAGGTCATTATAACAAAAACATTTTTGTACTTTAAATCTGAAAAAAACTTGACACAACAAAAAATTTTTTTTATAATAAAATTATAGTTCGAGATAAATTTTATTTTGGTTTGTATTTTTTGTTTTATTTTTTGGAGGTAGACGATTATGAATAAAAATGATGAACTTAATACTGCTAAACTAGATATTAATTTAAGTGATATTGATTTTAAGGAAAATAAATTAGATACTTTTTTGCAGGGAGCTTACGACAAAACTGTAGCTGTAAGTCATAATCATAGCTGTACTTTTCACTCGATGGGACGAAATGTATTAGAAATGTATTTAGAGGACAAAAATAATAATATTGAAAATGGATTGGGAGAGCGAATTATAAAAAAATTGCTCAAAAAACATGGGAATAAATTAAAAAATCCTATTTGGGCTCATGCTGGAAAGCATCCATTTGGATCTTTTGCGTATCGAAAAAGTTTTTTGGAGTCGGTTAAATATTATTTTTCAAATGCAACGTGGGGTTGGTTAAATTTAATTAATCCGTTTTTTTGGATTTCAGAATTAATTTGGGGAGAATATGAAAATGATTTGTATAGCGTAAATAAAAGTACAAATCATGAAATCGAATTACACATTGATAAAAATTTAAGTGATAACGATAAATATCGTATTGGGAATATATTGGGGCAATTAATTCGAGAGGAAGTTGCTAATGTTATGCAGACAGAAAACAAAAACTCCGTTAACAATAACAATTTCACAGAAAACACGATAAATGATTTTGGTGGCTTTACTGAAATAAATAAGGGATCGAATAATAAAGGAAATAATGAAATTGAAAATTTAAAAAACGAAGAAAAACCTAAACCAGAAACGCTATATAAAAATAAAATGGTACAATGTCTTGGAGGTAGATATTTGCCAGGAAAATTTGATGCTCCATATGTAACTCAAGGAAGTCAAGATGTTATTTTTGAATGGCAATATCTTACAAGCAACGATTTTTTAGAAGAAAAACAAGGAAATGGACCATTGGAAACAATTGTTCTGGAGGTGAACGAGAAGCCTATCTCAGCTAAAAATGCAAAATTAGTTTTTAGCGGTTTCGATTGCAGTTTATACTTTGATCAAAACGCAAATGATATTAACAACAGATTAAAGGAGCATAAAAAAAAGATCGATGAAAATGAACCACCTTTGATTTGTGTTATTGGCCAGGGATATTTGATTGGTCGTTGCCAACCGATAGTTGGTAATCAAGAAAAACTGAAATTTATCAATGATTTGTTAGCTGTGTTTAAAGAAACATATGGTGATCGCGTTTATATAGAAAGTAAAATCAGCGAGTTAAGTAACGATAATAATAGTGGGAAAAACACCAACAATATTAATAATAATAATATGGAGATAA
This sequence comes from uncultured Clostridia bacterium, assembly GCA_947167415.1. Lineage (GTDB taxonomy): Bacteria > Bacillota > Clostridia > Lachnospirales > CAMVHY01 > CAMVHY01. The sequence goes on along the minus strand of CAMVHY010000110.1, from coordinate 78 downwards.
ATAATCTATCAAAATAAATTCACTTAAAGACCGAACCAAAAAAGGCACCTCAGTCAAATTGAGATGCCTTTTAAAATT
>CAMVHY010000109.1 GCA_947167415.1 uncultured Clostridia bacterium | reverse complement strand
AATAATTTAAAATACTTGACACAATTTATTTGTTGCAAATTAAAAATAAAGAAATATTAAAAGTAAAAGCCTGTGATTTAAAACCATGGTCTGTTTTGCTTTAAAAATAAATATTATGGCGAAAAAATATTTTTTTTTAATAAGATTATGTTAAGCTCGAGAAAAATGTTTTAATAGGAGGAAATGATTTTAATGCGAAAAAAATTTTTGTTGTCTGTTTGTATTTTAAGTTTTGTCTCGATTATTTTATGTGGATTTGATTTTAAAAAAAAAAATTTTGTTGTCGGATTTGATGCAGAATTTCCGCCATATGGTTATAAAAATGAAAATGGGGAATATGTTGGATTTGATTTGGATTTAGCTGAAAAAGTTTGTGTTTTGAATGATTGGAATTTAATTAAGCAGCCAATTAATTGGAATGCAAAAGATATGGAATTGCAGGCAGGAAATATAGATTGTATTTGGAATGGATTTTCGATTAATGGTCGCGAAAATAAATATACTTGGAGTGTGCCATACGTAAATAATTCGCAAGTTGTGGTTGTTAAATCTAATTCAGGAATTGAAAACTTAGATGATTTAGAAAATAAAGTTGTGGCTGTACAAAACGGAAGCTCGGCTTTTGCGCTTTTTAAAGGCGGAAATTTGGAAGAAAAAAATATTGCGCTCGAAAAAAAATTTAAAGATTTGGTTTTAGTTGAGGATTATAATCATGCGTTTTTAAATTTGGAATCAGGTGTAATTGATGCGATTTGTTTAGATTTTGGGGTTGCAAATTATGAAGTTAAATCGCGCGGAGATAAATTTATTATTTTGTCGGAATGTCTGTCGCAGGAGAAATATGGAATAGGTTTTTTAAAAGGAAATTATGAATTAAGAGATAAAGTTCAGGCGAGTTTATTTGAGCTTTTAAAAAACGGGGAATTTTTGGAGACGGCAAAAAAATATGGCTTAGAAAATAGTATTTGTTTGAATGAAAAAGATATTGTGCGAGAAGATAAAAATTTAGGCTTAGAAAAAAATTTATTTAGCGAAATGTTTGATACAGCGAAAAATATTTTGCCGGGATTTTATAAATCGTGTTTGATATTTATTTTGACTATTTTGTTTTCGTTGCCATTAGGATTATTTATAGCTTTTGCAAGAATGTCGAAGATAAAATTTTTAAGATTAATAACTAAGTTTTATATAAGTATCATGCGTGGAACGCCGCTAATTTTGCAGTTATTATTATTTTTTTACGGGCCATATTTTTTATTTGGATTTAAAATTAATTTAGCGTATAGATTTTGGGCTGTAATTATTGGATTTGTTGTTAATTACGCGGCTTATTTTGCTGAGATTTATCGTGGCGGAATAAAATCGATTTCGAAAGGGCAATACGAAGCAGCAGAAATTTTAGGTTATAGCAAATCGCAATGTTTTTTAAGAATAATTTTGCCTCAGGTATTAAGAAATATTTTGCCTGCGATTACGAATGAAATTATTGTTTTGATAAAAGATACGTCGTTAGCATTTGCAGTTTCGTATGGAGAAATGTTTGCGCTCGCAAAAGAAATTTCTGCAACGAAAACAAGTGTGTTGCCATTGTTTGTTGCCGGACTTTTTTATTATGTTTTTAATTTTATTGTGGAGTGCGTAATGAATTTGTTGGAAAATAAAATTGATTATTTAAAGGGGCGAAAAAAATGAGTTTGTTTGAGGCAAAAGATATAAGCAAATTTTTTGGCAAGAAAAAAGTGTTGGATGAAATAAATTTTAGTTTGGTTGAAAATGAAATAGTTTGTGTTTTAGGTCCGTCTGGCGCAGGAAAATCTACTTTATTAAGATGCTTAGCAGGGTTAGAAAATTTTGGTTTTGGTTGTTTATATTTAGATGGAAAAAAAATTTTGGACGCGCAAGAGAAAACAAAAAATAATTTAAAAAAATTGCATGACATGATCGGGTTTGTTTTTCAGGATTTTAATTTATTTCCGCATTTTGATGTTTATAAAAATATTTGTGATGCGGCGATTAAAATAAAAAAATTTGATAAAAGAAAAGTTTATGAGCAAGCGGATTTATTATTAAAAAAATTTGGTTTAGCTGAGAAAAAAAATTTTTATGTACATGAATTATCTGGCGGACAAAAACAAAGAGTTGCGATTGCAAGAAGTTTAATTTTAAATCCAGAGATAATTTTTTTTGATGAGCCGACAAGTGCTCTTGACAATGAATTAAAAAAAGAAATCGTAATGATATTAAAAGATATTTTACGCGAGAAAAAAATTAAAAGTATGTTGATAGTAACGCATGAAATAGAATTTGCGCGAGAAATAGCAGATAAAATAATTTTTATGGACGCTGGAAAAATAATCGAAGAAGGCGTGGATATTATAAATAATCCAAAAAGTGAACGCATGAAATTATTTTTAAAGAAAATAAATTAGGCTTGGAGTGAGTTTTTTTGAATAGCAAAGTTATGGCACGAGCAGGAATTTTTGTTGCACTCGGAGTTTTATTTTCGCAAATAGAAATTTTTAAAATGCCACAAGGTGGATCTGTAAATTTATGCAGTAGTTTATTTTTTGTTTTGCCAGGATATTTTTTTGGATTTAAAATTGGATTAATTGCAGGAATTATTGGAGGCTTAACGGATTTTTTTTTGAATCCGTTTGTTTTGCACCCGGCTCAGTTTTTATTAGATTATATTTTTGCGTTTGGTTTTTTAGGAATTGGTGGCAGCTTATTTTATAAATCAAAAAAAAAATATTTTAGTTTGATGGCAAGTTATTTAATCGCGATGTTCTTGAAGTTTATTTGTCATTTTTTATCCGGTATTATTTTTTTTGCTAGTTATGCACCTGAAAACATGAACGTTTTTTTATATTCTTTTATTTATAACTTTTCTTATATGTCTCCCGAAGTAATTTTAACTCTTGCCTGCATAAATATTCCTGTCATAAAAAAATTTTTAATTAGCTTCGAAACAAAAAAAACGCCGGAAATATAAATTTTCTTCGGCGCTTTTAATTTATTTACATTTAAATCAAACTAAAAACAAAAAATTTTCATACCATGCCATTATTTCTTCGCCACAAAAAAAACTTATCGCCGTACTTATACATATATACGGACCAAAAGCAATACAATCACAAAAATTTTTTTTCTTAAACAAAATCATTAGGCAAGAAATAATCGCCGCACTAAACACAGCCATAAAAAAAACCAAAAAATTATTTTTATATCCAAAAATAAATCCTGATATCGCAATTAATTTTATATCAGCTAAACCAAAACTTTCTCTTCTAAAAAAATTTATTAGCAACATAAAAATACTTATCAAAAAAAATCCTAAAGCACGCTCAAAAAAATTTATTTTATTAAAACCAAGCACACATAAAATCAGACTTAAAAATCCTAAAAAAAATATTATCTCATCAAAAATAAACATAAAATAAAAATCCGTCGCACTTATTATTATCAAACAACATAAAAATAAAAATCCAAAAATAAAAATCAAACTAAAACCAAATTTTAAATAGCATAAACTGAAAAATAATCCCGCTAAAATTTTTACCAACAAAAAAATATAAATCAGAGACTTTTTTTTATAAAAATCACTGGCTATTAAATTTTCTGCTATCAAAATATAATCAAACATTTTTTTTATCACACTAATCAAAATTTCTCCGAATAAAAAGCCAAACAAAAAAAATATTAAACCCAACATTTTAATTCCCGTCCGTTTAAATCAAATTAATTTAAAAAATACTGTTCAAATTCACTTTTATCATTGCAATATTTCAAACCATCATCATAATTAATTTTTTTTTGCTTCACCAAATCAAAAATATTTTTCTCAAGTGTATTCATTCCGTCATTTAAACCCATTTGCATTAACGATTTTATTTCATGCAATTTATTATTTCTTATCAAATTTAAAATTGCCTCCGTTCCAATTAAACATTCAAAAGCCGCGCTTCTAAAACCAAAATTATTTTTTATTAAGACTTGTGAAATAATCCCACGCAAACAAAAACTTAATTGCGTACGAATTTGATCCTGGCTTTCTTTCGGATACGCATCAATAATTCTATTAATACTTTTCATCGCTCCCATCGTATGCAAACTCGATAAAACTAAATGCCCAGTTTCAGCAGCAGTTATAACCGCTTTAATAGTTTCTAAATCTCTCATCTCACCAACTAAAATTACATCCGGATCTTCTCTTAAAGCCGATCGCAAAGCTAAATCAAAACTTTTTACATCCGTATTTATTTCTCTTTGATGCACAAGCGATTTTTCGTGACTAAAAATATATTCAATCGGATCCTCAATCATTAAAATATGCTTAGCGTAATTTTTATTTATAAAATTTATCATCGCTGCCAAACTCGTTGTTTTGCCTGAACCTGTTGGACCAGTCACTAAAATTAATCCGTTTGGCTGAGCCAATAATTTTTTCGTTATCTCAGGCAAGCCAAGTTCATTTAAATCCGGAATTTTATTTTTTAATAATCTCACAGCTGCACAAAAATTATTTTTTTGCTTATAAACATTTATTCGCAACCGCAAATTATTTTTAACTTCATAACAAAAATCCAAATCAAAACCATTTTTTAATTTTTCATTTTGTTCCGGCGTCAATAATTTCAAAATCATATCCACATTTTTTTTAAAATCATAATCAAAATCACTTAAAAAAAGCTCACCGTTTTTGCGAAACACTGGTGGCGAATCAAAACTCAAATGCAAATCAGAGCAATTATTTTTTTGCGCATAATCAATCAAATCAAAAAAAAGACTCAAGATTATCACCTCGAGTCTATTTTATTAAATTTATTTTTTATCACAAGAAACAATTTTTTCATTGTAAATCTTGATCTTGGGTTTTAACCGTTTTTTTAAAAATTAACGATTGTGAATTTTTATTACCACTTGTTTTAACTTTTAAGAGACTATTTTTTCCGGTCATTGGCTGATCAAAATCACCTTCTTCCTCTGTTTCCTCCCTGTTTCTAATACAACATTCAATGCATTTAACAGCAAGAGTCCATAAATCAAAACCAATGATCGGTAAAGCAAAACCAATACCAACTGGTAAAGCAAAGATTCCAGTGAAACTCAAAACAAAAAATGTGGCAACGGCAAGTATTCCCGTAACAAAAACAAATTTGCGCCAACCGGATCTTAGTTCTTCATCGCCTCTATTTTCTTTTTTTCTCATCCAAACATTTAAAACACTAAGAGATGCAATAATAGATGGTATTCCTAAAACAAGGCCTAAACTTAATCCAATTATTCCGGCATTTCCCAAAATTATTAATGTAATTCCTCCTGCCAAGAAAATTAATGGGAAACCTATAAATTTGAAAACTACTAAGATATCTGATTTCAACAAAGGATTGCCCCAATGACGTTCTCCGTTAGGTCCATCTGTATGATACTCATCTGTCAGACTCGAACTT
>CAMVHY010000108.1 GCA_947167415.1 uncultured Clostridia bacterium | reverse complement strand
CCACCAAAACGTAATCGTATGATTATAACCATAAACTTCATCGTTGGCATCATATTATCAAAAACGCTTCCTTGATTTAAAATATTGGCGTGCTATCGCTACTTATTATGCTAAAACTTTTGATGTCTTTATCGCCTTTGCATTTGTTCGTTGTATTTTTGCGTTATTTTAATTCTCTTTCCTCTCTTGATTTCTTTTCATGTAGATACCATCTAGCTTACGAGTTAAAAATAATTCTAAATAATATTATTTGATCAGCACATTTTATTTATACAATAATATTTTTTTATTTTATAATAATAATATGCTTTTCTATCCTTTTTAGAATTTTTTTTACTGATTTATATTTTTTATGTAGCTTTAAAAATTAAAAATTAAAATTTGTTAATCAAAAAAAGCTTGATAAAAATAAAATTGCTCGAATATGATATTTTTGAATGAGTATGTTATAATTGAAAAAAATCCGGAGGGTTTGTTATGAAAAAATTAAATGTTGCTGTAATTTACGGTGGGATTTCGAGTGAGCATTTAGTTTCACGAGCTTCTGCCAATACAATTATTTCAAATTTGTCGCAAGAAAAATACACTGTTATTCCGATTTACATAAACAAGGAAGGTTCTTGGATTATGTATGACAATTACAAAGACGATTTAGAAGATTTTAAGTGGGAAAAAATTGGCGTCGATGTTTCTTTAAGTGTTAATCGGACACAAAAAGGACTTTTGCGGCTTGTGCGTGATAAAGCAAAATTAATTTCTATCGATATTGTTTTTCCGGTTTTGCATGGTTTAAATGGTGAAGATGGGACAATTCAGGGATTGTTTGAATTTTCAGGAATTCCTTATGTTGGTTGCGGAGTTTTGTCTTCGGCAATTTCTATGGATAAAAGTTTTATGCGATTAGTTGCAAAAAGCATCGGATTAAATCAAACAGAATATTTGTCGTTTAAAGCAAATGATTTTAAAAAAGAGCCTGATAAAATAGTAAGATTAATAAAAAAAGAAATAGATTATCCGTGTTTTATAAAACCGTGTAACGGAGGTTCATCGATTGGAATAAAGAAAGTTTACAATAAGAAAGAATTGCTAGAAGCGATTGATTTAGCTTTGCATCATGATAAAAAAATTATGGTGGAGAAAGCGATTTGCGGAAGAGAATTTGAATGTGCGGTTCTTGGCGATTCTTTTAGTGGCGAAATAAATGTGTCAGGTGTTGGCGAAATAAAGTGCGAGCATGAATTTTATGATTATGATGCAAAATATATGGACAAAAGTTCTTACACAGTTATTCCAGCTGATTTGACAAAGAAAGCTATTAATACGATAAGAGATTATTCGAGCAAAATTTTTCAGGCTGTTGATGGTTCTGGACTTGCTAGAATTGATTTTTTTGTTGAAGACGGAACCAATGAAGTGTTTTTTAACGAAATAAATACGATGCCCGGTTTTACTTCGATAAGTATGTATCCAAAATTATGGGAAGCAGAAGGGATTAGTACTGGAGTTTTATTGGACAAATTAATTGATTTGGGATTAAAAAAAGGTTTGGGGCGCGAGCAAAAAATATGGAAAATCGAGCAATAGGGATTTTTGATTCGGGCATCGGTGGTTTGACCGTTTTAAAACAGATAAAAAAAATTTTGCCGAATGAGAATATTGTTTATTACGGTGATAATCTTAATAATCCATATGGCAATAAAACGAAAAAAAAAATTTTTGATTTGAGTGTTAAAATAATAAACTTTTTGCTTGAGCAAGATATAAAAATAATTGTAATTGCCTGTAATACAATCAGTGCAACTTGTTTTTGTGAGTTAAATAAAATTTTTGGTCATAAAATAAAAATCATGGAAATAATAAAATCCGGTGTCGAAGCCGGATTTTTGTCTGTGAAAAAAAATAAAATTAAAGATAAAAATATAGTTTTGCTTGCAACCGAAGCAACAGTAAAAAGTAATTTGTATCAAAAATATTTTTATGCTAAAGATCCGCAAATTAATTTTTATGCAAAGGCTTGCGGGGATTTTGTTGACTTGGCAGAAAAAAATTTGTTTGACGCAAAAATTTCGTTTGATGTTTTAAATAATGAGCTGGAAGAGTTTAAATCTAAAAAAATAAATTCGTTGATTTTGGGTTGCACACATTTTCCGTTACTTAAAAATCGAATCAAAAAAATTTTGCCATCGGTAAAAATTGTTGATCCGGCAGAATTTCTTGCTTTACATACGAAAGAATATTTGTCAAAAAATAAAATTTTAAATGCCGAGAAAAAGCCGAAAATTATTTTTTATACAAGCGGTGATGTTAAAAAATTTCGCATAATAGCCAATGAAGTTTTAAATTTTAATTATCCACCGAAGATTTTTGTCCATAAAATTTTAAAATAGCGACAGGCTAATTTTATTTTTTAATGTATGAGTAGGAGAAATAAAAAAATGATCGAGTTGTGCAAAAAAAATGATTTGCCTGATATTTATGAGATGATAAAGAAAACGTGTCATATGTCATGGAAAAACTTTTATCCTGAAAAATCTATTTGTTACACGACAGAAAATTTGTTTTGTTTGGAGCGGTTATATAAGATTTTTTTAGATTATGGAATTTATGTAATAAAACTTGAGAAAAAAATAATTGCTTGCGGTGCATTTGAAATAAAAGAAAAAATTGCGTGCCTAAAAATAATTTTTGTCGACGTTGATTTTCAAAGATATGGATTCGGAACAAAAATTTTAAAATTTTTAGAAGCAAAAATTAAATTTTTTGGAGCAAAAAAAATCTCAGCTAAAGTAAATTTGTCTGCGATTGCTTTTTATAAAAAAAATGGTTTTGAACATAAAAATCAAATGTTAAATTATGATGACGGATGTTTTGTTATGGAAAAAAATATTTCGTAGTCATGATTTTAATGGTATTCATTGGGCGCTAAACAACAATATGATTTACTTAATTTCTGTGTGAAAAATAGTCGAAAATAAAAATGCCCCTTCAAGGACTCGACCCTTGGACCCACTGATTAAGAGTCAGTTGCTCTACCAACTGAGCTAAAGGTGCAAACAAGCTTTATTTTACATATAAAAAATATTTTGTCAAGACAAAAAAATAATTGCTTACGGCATATTTAAAATAAAAGAAAAAATGATGCACTTGAAAATAATTTTTGTCGACATGGATTTTCAAGGATATGGATTTGGAATAAGAATTTTAAAATTTATGAAGCAAAAGTTAAATTCGTACACAAAAAAAACCGATATAAATTCGGTTTTTGTTTCGTTTTTTATATAAAAATGTTTGGTCTTGAATCAAATTTTTATTTATGTTCCGAGTTCTTAGTTGATTGAGTTGAATCAGTATTTATCTCGGACTTCATAGAATGTTGAGCAATTGTATCAGTTGTTGACATTGTTTTTAGTTGGTTATTGGAATCTGTGATTGGTACGTTTATTTCTTTTGGAATTGTTTCTTTTGGTTCTCTGAGACAACATCCAAACATGAAATCAAAAAGCAAAGGTCCCCATAAAAATATTCCTAAAGTTAAAATATGACCTAGAATTACATACCAAGGTCTTCCGGTATTATCTTTATTTTTGGGATAAACTTTTGGTGCCACCGAGTTTGTATTTAGTTTTTGTTGTTTGTTTATATCGTCTCTAGCACATTCCAGCTTTATGTTTCGATCAATTATTTTTATTTCATCGGTATAAGTCGCTCTTTTTGCTTTTATTAAACCCGATATAATCTGAAAAAAAGTTGTTGTTTTCGTCTTTTGGACATCTTTATTTTTAAACCTTGGCATTTCACTAATAATTTTATCCGCTAAGTCCGGATCTAATGTTCCAGATTTAAACTTGTGTTCTAAATCGTCTTCAATACACATTAAGTTTACTTTACAACAAAAAGGGTTTTCGCAACTTTTAAACCTTTCCCAACATTCTTCGATACACAAATTAGTTGCTTGTCGAGTCCATCCTTCAAAATCTGCTTTTACAGATTTTATTTTATACAGAGCGTTTTTTTCGTATTTGGAATTTTCTGTTACACGATCCATATAAGAATTTATAAATTCCTGATCTATAAGATTTTGCTCTGCCAACTCCTTTCTCACAAAAATTGACACAAAATATCTAAAATAACAAAAGTCAATCTGCTTTGGAATTCTATTTAAAAATTTTCCTTTGAGCTCATGATTTTGAATAAAATTAAAATTAGATATGGCAATAACTTTAATTTCTTCAAGTGTTAAATAATCTGTTTTTTCATCGGACAAAATTTGTCCAGCATATAAATCCATTTTCTTTTTTATTGCATTTACAAGTTCTTTAGAAAAATGAAATTCATTAGTAAATATATAATCTATATCGAGTAATTCGCTATTATTAAAACATGAATGCGTGACAGGTTCCATCGGATATAAATCCCCGTTTAACTTGAAAAAATTAAAAACTTGTTCTAAATCCCAATTGGAATCAATAAATTGTTGCCAAATCCATTTATCAAGGGAAGATCGCGTATATGAACAAGTTTTTGATCTAATCAGTATCATTTTGTCCGGTGTTAATTTGTCGTCGTCGTCATCGCAACAAATTTTATTGTTAGTCAATATAATATTGTTATCGTTTTCTTTTACTGCATTTAAAAATTTCTGATTTATATTTTGTATTATAAAATTTGCGTATTGCTTACACATGAAATAAGCGTGATGATCTTCACATCCAAAAAAATGAATAAGAAGCATAAAATCTGAAAATAATACTTCTGCCTTATCGTTTTGAACTATAATATTTTCTAATACATATTTATATTTATTAAATGTATCCCGACAAAAGCTTTTAATATTTTTGTGCTCACAAATCTTAAGCAATTTTATTATTTGGTTTAGATTCAAACACATTTTTTTATTGTTCTCATATGTTTCTTCAGCATCACTAAAAATATCAGCAATAATTTTTTCAATCTCATTGCTGCCTTTTTTACAAAACTCTAATTTAAAAAGAGCTTCATCCCTATTGCATTTATCAATATCCACCAAAAGTTTATTAGTTGTTGCTTTTAATTCATTTTCCACAATAAATTCCTCCCATATTTTTAAACAAAACCCAACACCCAACTTTTATTATATCATCCAAAATATTGTTTATCCAATTTTTTTCAGTTGAAAAATATTTATTTCTACGCATGCTTATAAACTAATCATAAAATTTATAAAAAAAATTAGCGCTGTCACTTAACATTCTAGAAAGCATCTACACAAAACAAAGATAAAAGATAATAAAGAAAAAAATTGGTATAGTGAATATGAGAAAAATAAAGAAATAAAAAAAGATGATCAAAAAAATGTATTATAGATTTGACATGGACAATAAAATATGGAAAAAAACAACGATGCATTTAACGTGGCAACAAAAGCAACACGGTGGAACATCCAAAGACAATAGAAAATTTATCAATGCAGATGCATTAGGCAGCGTTCACATAAAAAGCAAGTCAAAAATAAAAGCAAGGGAGATGGTAGAAATAAAAATAGAATCAAGTTTATCATAACGAGTAAAAAC
>CAMVHY010000107.1 GCA_947167415.1 uncultured Clostridia bacterium | reverse complement strand
CTTGTCTATAGATAATGACATTTTTTGGAGCTTCTTTATTTTCTTTTTTATATTTATGGCGATGTTTAGTTTTAAAATAAATTTGTGTGGTATAAAATCTATTTTTGGGGATTTTAAAAGTCGTTTTTTGATAAATAAGTAAGAGACTAAATTTTGGGAGGAATATTTTTGCCAAATATAAAAAATGAACTGGGAAATATTTTTATTGCGAACGAAGTAATTGCAAAAATAGCTGGTAGTGCAGCAAATGAATGCTATGGCATAGTTGGAATGGCTTCGCGAAATGTAAAAGACGGTTTTGTGGAGCTTTTAAGACGCGAAAATTTGTCTAAAGGGATTAAATTATATTCGAATAATAATTTATTAAATTTGGATATGCATATTATTGTTGAATTCGGAACTAATATTAATGCGATTGTCGAAACATTGATTAAAACTGTAAAATATAAACTAAAAGAAAATTTAGGATTTGAGGTTGATAAAATAAATATTTTTGTAGAGAGTGTGAGAGTTGATTAAATTAGTATTTTTAATAAACGGGAGTGAATATGTTTGGATATTTTAGAGATTGATGGAAAATTATTAGCTAAAATGATAATTTCTGGGGCAGATGAATTAAATAAAAATCATGAGTATGTAAATGAGCTAAATGTTTTTCCGGTGCCAGACGGTGATACGGGAACGAATATGTCATTGACAGTTCAAGCGGCAAAAAAAGAAATAGAAGATTTAGATTCTTGTGATATAGGAGAAGTAGCAAAAAGTGCAGCTATGGGAGCATTAAAAGGTGCTCGAGGAAATTCAGGAGTAATTATGTCGCAATTATTTCGTGGTTTTGCGAAATCGCTCGAGCATTTAAGTTGTGCTTCGGAAAATGATTTAGTTATTGCGTGTAAAAAAGCTTCGGAAATGGCATATAAAGCTGTTATGAAACCGAAAGAAGGAACTATTTTAACTATGTCACGCGAGATAGCATTAAAGTTTGAAAAAGAAATAAAAAACGGAAAAAATTTAAAAGATGCGATTTGGGAAACGATTGTTTTTTGCAAAAGAGTTTTGGATAAAACACGAGAAATGTTGCCAGAATTAAAACAGGCGGGAGTTGTTGATTCTGGTGCGAGAGGTTTATTATTTATTTTAGAAGGTGCTTTAAGAGCTCTAGATGAAAATGTAATTTTTGATTTTGAAAAAGAAAAAGATGAGCAAAAAAATTTTTCTGTGAAAAAAAATGTTCAAGTGGAAAAGATTGATTTTGATTATGAAGTTTTAATGGATGTAAATAATATTTGTGAAGATAATTTAAATGAGTTAAAAGAATTTTTATTAAAGATTGGAGATTCACTTGTTGTTACTGAAGGAGATGAATTTACAAAAATTCATGTGCATACGAATAAGCCCGGAAAAGTTATTGAAAAAGCCTTTGAATATTGTGATTTATTTAATGCGAGATTTGAAAATTTAAGAACGCAAAGCGAAAATAATTTAGAAAGTAATCTTGAACCTAAAAAAGATATTGGAATTTTAGCGGTGGCAATGGGAAATGGCTTAATAGATTTATTTAAAAATCTTGGAGCAGATGAAGTTATTGACGGTGGAAAATTAATGAATCCGTGTGCGCAAGATTTAGTTAAGGCTATAAATAAAATAAACGCGAAGAAAATAATTATTTTGCCTAATCATAAAAATGTATTAATGCCGGCAAAACAGACGATGGATTTATGTAAAGAAAAAGAAATAATTGTTTTGCCTACGAAAACTATTCCGCAAGGATTAAATGCGTTGTTAAATTATATTCCGAGTGATTTGAATTTAGATGAGCAAGAAAATAATTTAGAAGAAGAGAATAATAACGAGCAGATGATAAAAAAGATGTGTGAAGCAATAAGTTTGATAAAAACAGGACAGATTACTTATGCAGCTCGTGATACGGAAGTAAATAATATAAAAATAAAACGTGGCGATTATATTGGAACGTTAGAAAGTGATGTTGTTGTTTGTAATAAAGATTTAGATACAGCAACGAAAGATTTGATTGATTTGTTATTAAAAGATGGTGGAAAGATTTTAAGTTTATATTATGGTGAAGAAATTAATTTGGAAAAAGCAAAAGGAATTCTGGATTATGTAAAAGAAAAATATGAAGATATTGAAGCGGATATTTATGATGGTGGACAGCCATTATATTATTATTTGATTTCGGTTGAGTAAAAAAAAATAAAAGGGAGTTTTTTAAACGTGAAATTTTTTATTGATACGGCGGATGTTGAAGAAATAAAAAAAGCGAGTGATTTAGGGATTATTTGCGGTGTGACAACTAATCCGAGTTTAATTGCGAAAGAAGGTCGAGATTTTTTTGAGGTTATAAAAGAAATTTGTGAAATAATTGACGGGCCAATAAGTGCTGAAGTAATAAGTTTGGATTATAAAAAAATGGTTGAAGAAGCAGAAAAATTAGCTGAGATAAATAAAAATAATATAGTAATAAAATTGCCGATGACGGTAGATGGTTTAAAATCGGTTAAAATTTTGTCGCGAGAAAATATAAAGACTAATGTGACGTTAATTTTTTCTGCGAATCAAGGATTATTAGCAGCGAATGCAGGCGCTGATTATATAAGTCCTTTTTTGGGAAGATTAGATGATATTGGATTTGACGGATTAGATTTAATAGGTGATTTAGTAGATATTTTTAATGCGCATGAAATAAAAACGGAAATAATAGCAGCGAGCATAAGAAATCCTATGCATATAACACAAGTGGCAAAACTAGGGGCTGATATAGCGACCGTGCCTTATAAAATTTTAATGCAGATGGTTAATCATCCGTTGACGGATGCTGGAATAAAAAAATTTTTAAAAGATTGGGAAGTATTTAGCAATAAAAATTGATTGGAGAGAAAATTATGTTTAATGAAACGGATGAGTTAGTTATAAATAATTTAAGAATTTTATCGGTCGAAATGATTGAAAAAGCAAAATCTGGACATCCAGGAATGCCTTTGGGAATTGCACCAAGCGCTTTTGTTTTGTGGTCAAAATTTTTAAAGCATAATCCAAATAATCCGTCTTGGTTGAATCGCGATAGATTTGTTTTATCGGCCGGACATGGTTCGGCTTTGTTATATAGTTTGTTGTATTTATTTGGATATGGTTTAAGTCTGGATGATTTAAAAAATTTTCGGCAATGGGGAAGTATAACACCGGGACATCCAGAATATAAAAAAACTCCTGGTGTTGAAGTAACGACAGGACCGTTGGGACAGGGAATTGCTAATGCGGTTGGGATGGCTTTGGCAGAAAGTTATTTGGCAGCGAAATTTAATAGAGTAAATTTTGATTTAGTTAATCATTTTACTTATGTTTTATGTGGCGATGGTTGCTTAATGGAAGGAATTTCATCGGAGGCTGCTTCTCTTGCTGGAACTTTGAAATTGGGAAAATTAATTATTTTATATGATTCGAATGATATTACTATTGAGGGAAGCACGGAAATTGCTTTTAAAGAAAATGTTTTAAAAAGGTTTGAAGCTTATGGATGGCAAACTTTGAAAGTTTTGGATGGAAATAATTTATCGGAAATATATAACGCGATTGATAATGCTAAGAATGATTTAACAAGACCGAGTATAATAGAAGTTAAAACTAAGATTGGTTATGGAGCGCCGAATAAACAGGGAAAATCTTGTGCTCATGGAGAGCCTTTAGGAGAAGAAGAAATTTTGTTGTTAAAAGATAAACTTGGCTGGAATTATAAAGAAAGTTTTTTGATGCCTGATAAAGTTTTGGATTATATGAATGAGATAAAAAAATCATGTGAAGATAATGAAAAAAAATGGAATGATTTGTTTGATGAATATAAAAAAGAATATGGAGATTTAGGGAAAAAGTTTGAAAGTTGGTTTAAAAATGATGTGGATTTAGATCTAAGCGAAAAAGATTTGTTTGATTATAAAGAAGATTTGGCAACACGATCGGCATCTGAAATAGTTTTAAATAAAATAAGTGAGAAAATAGAAAATTTATTTGGTGGTTCGGCAGATCTTGCGCCGTCAACAAAAAGTGTTATGAAGAATCGCGAGTTTTATTCTTGTGAAAATAGAACAGGATCGAATATGCATTTTGGCGTTCGTGAGCATGCTATGGCAGCAATTGCAAATGGTTTGGTTTTACATGGTGGATTAAAAGTTTATATTTCCGGATTTTTTGCATTTAGTGATTATATGAAGCCGGCAATGAGATTAGCTGCGTTAATGGGTTTGCCTGTAATAAATATTTTGACGCATGATAGTATTGGAGTTGGAGAAGACGGGCCGACGCATCAGCCGATTGAGCAATTAGCTATGTTGAGAAGTATGCCAAATTTTTATGTTATGCGGCCTTGTGATATTAAAGAAACTGAAATAGCTTGGTATTGTGCTTTAAAAAGGAATTCGGGACCAAGTGCTTTAATTTTGTCTAGGCAAAAGTTAAAATTATTAAAAGAAACGGGAATTGGAGCTTTAAAAGGTGCTTATGTTTTAAAAGATAGTGATGAGCCGGAAATTATTTTAATGGCTTCGGGTTCTGAGGTAAGTTTAATTTGTGATGCGTATGAAGAGTTAAAAAAGGTAAAAATAAATGCGAGAGTAGTAAGTATGTTTTGTTTTGAAATTTTTGATAGGCAAAGTGATGAATATAAAGAAAGTGTTTTGAAAAAAAATATAAGAGCGAGAATAGCGGTTGAAGCTGGGGCAAGTTTTGGATGGCATAAATATGTTGGATTAGATGGAAAAATTATTTGTATGGATGAATTTGGAAGATCTGCGCCTGGTAAAATTTTGTTTGATAAATATGGATTTAATGTTGTAAATATAGTAGAATGTGCACGAGAGGTTTTGGGAAAATGAAAAAGATGAATAAGCGAATATTATTTTTTGAGTAAAAAAATGTTTTTGCTTATTTTTTTTATAATTGAATATCTGGCGAGGTGTTAGAAGTGAAAAGTGTTTTATATGATGAATTGGTGGATTTAATAGGAAATGAATATGCGAAAAAAATTAGTGATTGTAATTTGATTGATTTAATTAATGAAGATGATTTAAAAGCAGATAAATTTGATTTTGCTCGTGATTTTTTTGAAAATGTTGATTTTGATAATGTGGAAAAATATATTGAAGATGGCTTTAATTTTTTTGATGTAGTAAAAAGATTTTATGATAAAGAGTTAAAGATTATAGATAATTTTGGAGCTGAATTAATTTTAAATAAGAAGTTTTGTTTTGATGTGAAAAAAAAAATTGCTGGGATTATAAATGATTTTGATGAAGTTGAGTATTGCGAAAGGTTTTTTTATTTGTTGGATATAATTAATAATGACGATGAATTTTTAAGATGCGAAAGTTGTTTAAAAGAAATTGTTTATAGTGATAAATTGTATGGAAATATTTTGTCGGATAAAAAAAATTTTTGGGATGCAGTTAATGTTGCAAGATATAATTTGCACAGGGTTAAAGAAAATTTAAGCTTTGATAGAGATGATGAAAGAGATGATGATAATATTTTCAGTTCTACATTTTTTG
>CAMVHY010000106.1 GCA_947167415.1 uncultured Clostridia bacterium | reverse complement strand
TTTTAAAATAATTATTCTTTCTATCTCGCGCATTTCTTCCGTTCCAAATTCATTTTCTTTATCTTCATAAATTTTAATCGCTTCATCAAACAATTTTTTTATTACAACTTTTTTTGCTAATTCTTTTTTATTTTTTTCATCAAACAAAATAACTTGTTTATTAAAAATCGGCATTAAAAACTCAGTCATACTAACAACATCAGATTCTTTTACTAACTTAAAATCATCATTTAAATACACATTTACACATCGCTCAATGATTTCTTTTATCATGCTAATAACATTTTCTTTTAAATCTTCGCCGTCCAAAATTCTATTTCTCTGCGTATAAATAATTTCCCTCTGCTCATTCATAGGTTGATCATATTCAAACAAACATCTTCTAGTTTCAAAATTATTTCCCTCGATCTTTTTTTGTGCACGTTCAATTGCAAGAGATAAAAATTTATGAGCAATTTCTTCTCCTTCATCAATTTTCATCGTGTCAAATATCTTCATCATTTTTTCCGCTCCAAACAATCTCATTAAAGGATCTTCTAACGAAATATAAAATTTAGATTCACCGGGATCACCTTGACGACCTGATCTTCCTCTTAATTGATTATCTATTCTTCGCGCTTCATGTCTTTCTGTTCCAATAATTTTTAAGCCACCCAATTCTTTTACACCTTCGCCCAGTTTTATATCTGTCCCACGTCCTGCCATATTTGTCGCAATCGTTACAGCATTTTTTAATCCTGCATCAGCTATTATTTCCGCTTCTTTCTCATGATATTTTGCATTCAAAACATTATGCCTAATTCCTTTTTCTTTTAGCATTTCGCTTAATTTTTCCGATTTATCAATCGTAATCGTTCCGACCAAAACAGGTTGTCCTTTTTTATGTGATTCTATTATTGCATTAACAACCGCTTTAAATTTTCCTGCTTCAGTTTTATAAACCGCATCCTGATGATCAATTCTTTTTACTGGCTTATTTGGACTTATTTCCACAACATCTAGACCATATATTTCTTTAAATTCATTTTCTTCAGTTAAAGCTGTTCCTGTCATACCAGCTTTCTTTTGATATTTATTAAAGAAATTCTGAAACGTAATCGTTGCTAACGTTTTACTTTCGCTTTTAACTTTTACTCTTTCTTTTGCTTCGATTGCTTGATGCAATCCATCAGAATATCTTCGTCCTGGCATTAATCTCCCTGTAAACTCATCAACTATAATTATCTGATTATCTTTTACAACATAATCTTTATCTAAAAACATATTATAATTTGCTTTTAGTGCGTTATTAATATAATGCATAATCTCAAGATTATTTGGATCAGATAAATTTTCGACTCTAAAAAATTCTTCAGCCTTTTTTATTCCCTCTTGTGTCAGCGTTACAGTTTTACCTTTCTCATCGACAACAAAATCTCCTTCTTCAATTATATCAGTTTTCGTAATCGGATTAAGTGCTTCATCTTCATTTAAAACTTTTCCTTTAGTCAATCCCATAACAAAATTATTTGCCAAAACATAAAATTCTGTTGATTTTTCTCCGCTTCCAGAAATTATTAACGGCGTTCGTGCTTCATCTATCAAAATAGAATCAATTTCGTCTATAATCGCATAATTTAATCCGCGTTGTACGGCCTGATTTTTATGAATAATCATATTATCTCGCAAATAATCAAATCCAAGCTCATTATTTGTCGCGTAAGTTATATCACAATTATAAGCTTGTCTTCTTTCTTGAGGTGACATATCATTCAATACAACTCCAACGCTTAATCCTAAAAATCTATAAATTTGTCCCATCCATCCCGATTCTCCTGTTGCTAAATAATCATTAACAGTATCTTTATGCACACCTTTTCCAGATAAAGCATTTAAATATGCAGGGAGCGTCGCAACTAAAGTTTTTCCTTCACCCGTCTTCATTTCGGCAATTCTTCCCTGATGCAAAATTATTCCGCCAATCAATTGAACTTCAAAATGTTTTAAATTTAAAACTCTACGAGCAGTTTCTCTTACGACAGCAAACGCTTCAACCAAAATCTCATCAAGATTATTATTATTCGCTGCGAGTATATTTTTAAACCATTGAGTTTTACCTCTTAATTCATCATTGGATAATGGCTTAACTTTTTCATCCAAAGCCTCAATTTTTTTCACAATAGGCATGATTTTGTTAATTTCTTTCTTGCTATAACTTTTAAACAAACTACTAAAAATAGCCATAACATCCTCCAAAATTTTTGATCTTAAACTAAGCAATTATATATCTAAAAATTTTTTCCTTCAATAAAAAAAAATAAAAAATAAATCAAACAAAAAAATTAAAAAACAGCGACCGTAATTTTTTATTACGTTTCAATAAAATAAATTTAAAACCACTTATAAGCTTTAAAATTAAAATCATCGATATAATGCAAATAGAAAAACAGATTTGTCTAATAAATAAATATTATACCCTACAAAAAGATAGATCGTATGTAAACGACAGATATTACACAAATTTGTTATCTAAATCTATTGGTCTGTTGTTATGTCCATGCCTTTCCCTTTTTTAGACTTAATGCTTAAATCATCTAAATTTTCTTGTTGATTTAGTTGCTTTATTAAACTTTTGTTCAAATTTTGGCTATTATCCAAGTTTAGTTCTATAACATTTTTTTACGAAAAAATATTTTTCTCACCAATTTTTCTAGATACAACAACACGATTAATCCAACAACAGTACTGACAGATACAATAATAATTGTTTTCAGAGAACATATCGCCAACATTATAAAGAATCCAAAACCCAATAGCATACAAAAAAGCAGTCCTATCATAAGCGATATAGGGTACCTTCCAGCTCGTTGTTCTCGTTCATCTATCCAATCAGCAAATTTTTTAAGTAGTGATTTTGGTTCTTCGTCCTCTTGATTAATTTTGTTTTTTTGTATAAATTTTTCCCCCATGTATTTTATATACAAAAAAATATTTTTTTCATAACAAAGATTAAATCCAAAAAAATTATCTATTTAATGATAAACCATTTAAATTATAAACCAAATAACAATTTTATTCAACTATATTATCAAAAATTTTTTTCACAACACAAAATAAAAGACAAAATTATTGGCATGCAAAAAAAAATATTTAATGTCTCGCGATTCAGCCAAACAAAATTTTTGTTTTAATTTGTACTATCTGGATGTGATAAAAACTTTTTTAATTTCTTTTTTTATGGTGAAAACATCTTGCCTTTGCTTAATTCGAAAAAGTTGTAATTATAATCGATTTATAATTTTAGTTTTAAAGCTCAATTTTATTTTTGCACCACAGCTTTGAGTTATAACAAAATTTTAGTTATATTCATCTGATTTATAAAATCGGATTGTTTAAATACTGACTTTTTATTCAAAAAAATAGTCACGTTTTACCGCGACTAATTTTTTTGTTGTTACCAAAATTTTTATTGACCAAAACTTAATTTGATAAAACCGTTTTTTTGCTACTTAAAAAAATAAATACTAAAGAACTAATAAAAAGCATAAAAGGATAAAATAGATACGGGATAATTTCAAACGCAGAAATTTTTTCGCCGAGCAATGTTGCTTGTGAAATTGCGATTAACATTTGTGCACCATACGGGATTACACCTTGAAATACACATGAAAAAGTATCCAACAAAGATGCTGATTCTTTAGCTTCGATTTTATATTCCAAACTTAATTGTTTAGCTATTGGTGCTGCCATAATAATCGCAATAGTATTATTTGCTGTGGCAATGTTCATTGCACCGACAAGCAATCCAATTCCTAAGCGTCCTCCAGTTTGTCCTTTAAAAATTTTGCGTATAAAAAATAATATTGCTTCAAATCCTCCATAAACTCGAATTAATGCACACATCGCAGAAACTAAAATCGTTACCATTATCGTTTCAAACATTCCTGTTACGCCGACATTTATATTATTAATTAATTCGAGAAAAGAAATATTTCCATATGTGATAGAACAAATAACGCCTGCAAAAATTCCGATTATCAAAACCAAAAAGACATTTATTCCCAAAATTCCACCGACTAAAACTAATATATAAGGCAACAAAAGAAATATTTTGAAATCTGGAATTTTTATTTGCGATACATTCGAAGACCATGTCAAAAATAAAATTAATATTAAAGTGATTAAAGCAGCCGGCAACGCAATTTTAAAATTCGTACGAAATTTATCTTTCATTTGGCAGCCCTGACTTTTACAAGCAGCAATTGTTGTGTCAGATATAAACGAAAGATTATCGCCAAACATTGATCCGCCAACAACAGAAGCAATACACAACGGTAATGAAAAACCAGAAATTTTTGAAACCATAATTGCGATTGGAGTAATTAAAGTAATTGATCCGACCGATGTTCCCATTGCAGTTGAAACAAAACATGCAGCAATAAAAATTACAGCAACAGCAAAACGTCCTGGCGTAACAGATAATAAATAATAAGCGATTGCTTCTGCACTTGAACGTCCTGTTACTCCAATAAATATTCCGGCGAGCAAAAAAATTAAAATCATAGTAATAATATTTTTGTCGCCAACACCTTTTGCCATCACTTCAAGTTTTTCATCAAAAGAAAGTTTTTTGTTTTGCAAACAAGCAATTAATAAAGCTATAAAAAAAATCACTACAATCGGAACAGAATAAAATCCCATACTAATTTTCAATACATATTCAAATAAAATCCCAAGTCCTAAATATAAAATCAAAAAAATAAATATTGGCAAAAGCGCCCAAACATTTTTTTTAATCTCCATTTTTTCCTCCTAGATAATGTCTGCATAAAACAAATAACAAAAACAAATTTTTTAATCAAGAAAAATAAAGAAGCACACCGCATTCGATGTGCTTAAATTTTTATTTTAAAACTAAATTTTTATTTTTTCTCATCCTCTTTTTTGTCTTCTTCGAATTCTTTTTCTTTATCTAGTTTCGGAACATTTTCTTTTTTATTCTCCTCTTTATTTTTAACTTTTTTTATTCTATCTATCAAGCTCTTTTTTCCATCGGTTTTCTCTTTTTCTTTTTGATTTGCGTTTAAATTTATATTTGCATTTGCGTTTGCAAAGCTAGAATTTAAATTTTGCTCATTTCCTGGAGTTTCCTGATCGTCACTAAATATTTTAAACGAATTGTTTTGCAACGAATTTCGAGATGAGATTGAACTCACTTTATCTGATAAATCATCTACTTTTCCAGACAATTTACTCATCGATTGTTCTCCTTTTTCTGCTCTTTCAAAGAGTTTATCAAATAATTTTGCATTTTGCTCTCTGCTTTCTTCTTCTTTCTTTGCTCCCGTTTCTGCTCTTTTAATAAGATTGTCAAACAATTTGGCATACATTCGGGTGTTTTCTTTTTTTATATTTTCCGTTTCTTTTCGCATTTGCTCAATTTTTTGAGCTGTTTTCTGTTTCATTTTATCGATTTCCTCAGCATTTTTCTTTTTATACTCTTCAAATTCTTTATCTACTTTTTCATTTCTTTCTTTGTTCTTTTGCTTTATCTCTGCAAGTTCTTTATCTCGCTTATCGCTTTCTTCTTTGTTTTTGCG
>CAMVHY010000105.1 GCA_947167415.1 uncultured Clostridia bacterium | reverse complement strand
TAGTGACTGTGACTGGAGTTCAGACGTGTGCTCTTCCGATCTCATACTGATTTCTATCTTGCGATAATTTATACTCTTCATCATGTTCCAAACACGATTTATAGGCGTTTTTATCAAAAAATGTATCATCAGTAAATTTTGGGTCTTTATGTTGTAATAGATATAGAATACTACCTCCCAAATCTTTATAATCGCTGCTTGGCGGAAAATTTATGGGAATAATATTACGTCTATATAATGAATTAGATATTTGTTGATCTGTTAAATCTGGTATAAGTGGATTTGTATATTGCATCGAACACTCTCTTATTTGGTTGGACATTTTACCACAGCTTGTCCACAAATGTTCAATGAAAGAGTACACAAAATCCCCTATATCTGTTGCGGATGATTTTCCATAAGATACAATTTCAGGTTCTTCGTCATATAATAATTTAAGCTTTTTACTATTTTTGTCACCCAAATTATTAGTTTCACTTTCATTGAATGTATTATTATTTAATATATCATTCATGTCAATTTTTTCCTCCATCAAAAAAAAATTTATTAAGCAACAATAACAATTTTAAAACAAAATTTTTTATTTGTCAATATATAATCTAAATATTTTTATACAATCCGTTCCAACACAATTAAGTTGGGTTCACATAACAAACAAATCAAAAATAAAAGTAAAAGATGAGGTAGAGATAAAAATGGAGTGTAGACAAAGATAGACAAATGCGTAAAAAATCAAATAAAGTAATAAAGCAATAAATAACAAACAGAAAACATGATAAAGAAAAACTTTTGTTTGTCAAGTAGCAAACAAAATTTTTTTAAAGAGAATAATTTTAGAAAAAAACGTGTGACAACAGAAAATGAAAGAGAAGTAAGAGACAGGGAAATAGCACGAACAAAAAAAGCACGGAAAAAAACAGAAGCTTTAAAATGACGGATAGCAATGCCACGCCAATGCTTAAATTTCAAAAATGTATTTTCGACAATATGATGCAAACAATATAAATCAAAATCAAAATTTCGTTTGGATTTCCCGGCGGGATAGCTATTTTGTGTTTTTTGAATTGTTATTAAATAGACTCTATAGACTCTATAGACTCTAAGGTTAGTATCAAAAATAATTTTTTATATTTATATATATTTTTATCATGTCATTTGCTGATGCTAAAAATATAAATTTACACTTACGTTTTTTGTATTTTCTTGACATATTTTTTTTTATGGTTTTATGCTTAATTTTGTATTAGGTTTATGATATATTAATTAATATTTTTTTTAGGGGGAAAATAAATGGGCGAAGTTATTGTTATAACATCAGGAAAAGGTGGAGTTGGCAAAACAACTAACTCAGCAAATATTGGAACAGGTTTAGCGATAGCTAAGAAAAGGGTTGTTTTACTTGATATGGATATTGGATTAAGAAATCTCGATGTTATGTTGGGTTTGGAAAATCGAATTGTTTATAATTTGGTTGATGTAGTCGAAGGAATTTGTAGATATAAGCAATCTTTGATTAGAGATAAAAGATTTGGAGATTTGTATCTTTTACCAGCGGCACAAACGCGCGACAAAGATGCGGTGAGTCCAGAGCAAATGCGAAAATTGTGTAGTATCCTAAAAGAAGAATTTGATTATGTAATCATAGATTGTCCAGCAGGTATCGAACAAGGGTTTAAGAATGCAATTGCTGGCGCCGACAGAGCAATTATTGTAACTACGCCAGAAATTTCAGCCGTTCGTGATGCTGATAGGATTATCGGTTTATTAGAAGCAAATGAATTAAATAATCCGATGTTAATTTTAAATAGATTAAGATTGGACATGGTTAAACGCGGTGATATGATGACAGTTGAGGATGTGAAAGATATTTTATCGATAGATGTTTTAGGAGTTGTACCAGATGACGAAGTTATTGTTGTGTCCACAAATAAGGGTGAACCTGCAGTTACAAATTTAAATTCGCGCGCTGGACGGGCTTTTAACAATATTGTAAATCGAATTTTAGGACAAAAAATCGAAATTATGGATTTTAATCGTACAGATAATTTTTTTACGGCAATAAAAAATTTTTTTAAACTAAAAAAATCGTAAAAAGGAGAAAAAAATGTTAAAAAATGTATTAAATAATTTGAGCAATTTATTTAAAGGCTCGGGAAATTCTGGCAATATTGCAAAAAGCAGATTAAAATTGGTTTTGGTTCACGACCGTGCAGATTGTCAAGGAGATATAATTGAAGCACTGAAAAATGATATTATTCAAGTAATAAAAAAATATGTGGAGTTGGACGGAGAGTTAAATATCGAAATTTCTAATAAGTTTGATTCTGATAGTAAAAATGACGCTGCAGTTTCTGTTTTATGCGCAAATATCCCGATCAAAAAAATGCGTAAAGTTTCTGTTAACTAACGTTAATCAAATGGATAATTGATTTAAAAAAATTTGGTAGAGAAAGGTGAAAAAGCATGAATGTAATTCCAATGTCAAATTTTATGTATCTAAACAAAAAAACGACTTATATTTTTATAAGCTGTTTTTTTTAGGTAGCATTTACATAAAAAGCAAATCAAAAATAAAAGCAAGGGATATATTAGAAATAAAAAATAGGATCAAGCTTATCATGACGAGTACAAACTTTTCTAAAACGTTCTAATCTTAGGAAACATCGTTCGATATTGTTACGTTGTTTATAAAGATGTTTGTCGTAAATCCAATGGGATTTACGATTTTTTTTAGGTGGAACAACTGTAAAAAGTCCGTGATCCTTAGCTAAAACTAGGGTTTTATTACATCCATAAGCTTTATCTATCCATAAAGAGTATATAACTCTCTTCATTAAGCAGTTTTTGCTTTTTCATAGCTTCTAAAATAAGGCTTTAAAGAAAAAAACAATAGTTTTGGCAATCATACTATTCTTTGATCATTTGCTAAATTTCGTATAAATTGTGTACCGCTTTCCATATTTTTTCGGTCGTGCTCTACATTCGCAAGCATTCTTTATGCACACATGAATCTGCAGTTTGATATCTTCGCCAGTTTCCTTGTTATCGGTATTAATCCCTCTAACTTTTTATATTGTGTTTTTGCCAGTGTCATATCCATCTTTTTTCTTTTGGGTCAATTTATTTTTATCTTATGTTAATGCCACCTAAAACAACTCGCACAAAAATCTCTCTTTTATAAAATAGACTTTTATAAAAACAAACAGGAACAAAAAATATATAAATTTACTCCATAGATATTCAAATCGCATAAAATCTAAAACTCAATCAACGAAAAAATATTATTGTACCCAGCCAAATTTTTCCTGCCATCCAAATTTTTTAGTTCTATCAAAGATAAAAATCCTGTTACTTTACCTCCAATTTCTTCTATTAATTCCGCCAAAACTCTATAAGTTCCGCCTGTCGCAAGTAAATCGTCAACTATCAAAACTTTTTGATTTGGTTTTACTGCATCAATATGCATCTCGATCGAATTGGTCCCATATTCTAAAGCATACGGTTTACTCACGCTTGTATAAGGTAACTTTCCGGGTTTCCTCGCAGGAACAAATCCTTTATTTAATTTATAACTTAATGGCACACCAAAAATAAATCCACGTGACTCTGGACAAATTATTAAATCAAAATCTAAACCAATAACTTTTTTTGCCATCTCATCTATTATAAATCTTAAATGCTCCGGCGAATTTAAAACTGTCGTTATGTCATAAAATAAAATCCCTTTCTTGGGAAAATCATTTATTTTCCTTATTTTATTTTTTATCTCTAATAAATCAATACTCATTTTTAAAACTCCTTCGCTAATCTAAAATCTTTTAATCGCAACTGCAAATAAATTTTCTTATTAAATTCATTTGCTTCGATACTATAAACAATATCTAAAAATAAATCAATATCATTTAAATAGCCGTTTAAAATTTTTGTATAAATATAGCTATCAAAATAAATTTTAAGTTGCTCGCAAAAATAATTATATAAACCAAAACCGATCGCTTTAATTAATTTTTGATTTTGCTCTAACTCAAAAATAACAAAATTTTTTTCTGACGACGCATTTATTTTTTTGACTTTTACTTTGCGCGACATAAATAACGGTTTTCTATTTTCATGTCCAAATGGTGCAAGCAAATTTATTTTATTTAAAAAGGCAAAATTTATTTTTTTAAAATCAATTTCATCGTTAATCTCTATTTTCTCAATAAAATCATTTTCGTTTAATTTGCAATTCGAATTTAATTTCATGTCTAAAATATCCAAATTTTTTTTTAGCATAGACATCCCTGCCGCTAATTTATGTCCACCAAATTTTATAAATAACTCTTGAAATTTCTGTAGCTCATCAAAAATATTATAACTTTCAATCGAACGCGCAGATCCTTTTATAATTTCTTTTTCGTTACTATCAGTAAAAAAAATTACGGGATGAAAATATTTTTCTTTTATACGGCCTGCAATAATTCCGGCAATACTTTCATTTACATTTGGATTGTAATAAATAATAACGGGATGATTTTTTGGATCATAATTATTTTCTAAATCAAAAAAAATTTCTTCACATGCATCTCGCGTCATGATTTTTCTTTTATTATTCAAATCAAAAATTTTTTTTGCCGTTTGTTTTATTTCTTGATCATCTTCAGACAAAAATAATTTTATTGCCAAATTTGCTGTTTCCAATCTTCCGCACGCATTTATACACGGTCCAACAATAAAACTTATATCTTCAGCAGAAATTTTTTTATCATACAAATTATTTAGCTTTAATAATTCTATTAGCCCTTTATTTTTTATTTTTTTTTCGTTAATCAGCTTTAATCCAAGCGTCGTAATAATTCTATTATTTTCTTTTAAATCAACAACATCACATAAAGTTCCAATCGTTGAAAAAATTAATAGGTCATTTTTTAAATAAAAATTGTTTTTATGCTTGACATTTAAAATATTTTTTGATAGAATACATCTGTAAACTTCGTACGCCATTCCGGCGGCGCATAGCATTTTAAATGGGTAATTACATTGCTGTTGTTTATTATCAATTATTGCATCGGCGAGCGGAAGAACATCTTTAAAATCGTTTTGGTTTGTATTTGGAAAGTGATGATCAATCACTACAACTTGCATGCTGAGCTTTTTTGCTAGAGCGATTTCGTCGAGTGCAACGATTCCATTGTCACACGTGATTATTAAATTCACACCGTCGGAATAAAATTTATTTATGAGGTTGATATTTAAACCAAAACCGTCGGTATTTCTCGAAGGCAAATAAAAATCAACGTCGGCATCCAAAACTGATAAAGTTTTGTACAAAATAACAGTGCTCATTACGCCATCAACATCGTAATCGCCAAAAATAATAATTTTCTTCTTCTTTTCTATCGCGTTTTTGATTATTTCGATTGTTTTGTCGATATCTTTCATTAAACTTATATCGTACATAAATTCTTCTTTCGGGTTTAGAAATTTTATCGCTTGATTCTTTGTACAAATATTTTGTTTGGCTAAAAGATTTGCCAAATCATAATCGATTTTTAAAGTTCTGATCATCAGATCCAAATTTATGTAATTTTTTTTAATGATCCAGGTTTTCATGTAAGTTCCCCCACAATTTTTATGCGGTGGCT
>CAMVHY010000104.1 GCA_947167415.1 uncultured Clostridia bacterium | reverse complement strand
ATCCCCTCTATTATACTTTATTTTATAGTTTATTTCTCTTTTTTATTTTCTTTGTGTAGACACTATCTAGAAAAAAATTGAAAAGTTGTTTCCAGTTAAAAAAATCGTAAAACTCCTTAGTTTTATGATAAACAACTTTATAAACAATCAAATAATATCGAACGATATTTCCCCCGATTAAAACGCTTTAGAAAAGTTTTTATTCATTACGATAAACTTGATTCTGTTTTTATTTCTGCTGTTTCTCTTGCTTTTATTTTTAATTTGCTTTTTATGTGAACATTACCTAATAAAAAAAATGACATTACCTAACACAATATTGTGTCAATTCGAAATTAAAATTTTTTATTTATCAAGATATAATTCAAATATCTCTATAAGCAAAGATTGCTTTTTTGATATGCAAATAAAATAAACTGTATTTTTCATCCGCGATATTTATTTGTTTTTCGTTCATTTGGCATAAAATATTTTTTAACTCAAAAAAAATCTGTTGCGATAAATTACTCACAACAGATTTTTATTTTTGGCAAATTATTATTTTTGATTTATTTATCACTTAAACTTTCGGCTCAATTAAACCATACGAACCATTCTTTCGCTTATAAACAACATTTACCTCGTTAGTTAAACTATTTAAGAAAACATAAAAACTATGTCCAATTAATTCAAGCTCCATAACAGCTTCTTCTGGATCCATTGGTTTTACCGCAAAAGATTTTATACGTTCAATATTTACAACTGTCTCTTCGTCTAAATTATTATCACTTTCATCTGCAACAAACGATAAATTTGATTCTTCGGCGAAACTCGAATTTTTTTTAGACAAACGATTTAATCTTTCTTTATATCTTCGCATTTGCTTTCTTAAAATATCAACTACTTCATCAATCGCTGCTTTCATATTCTGAGTATTCATTGCTTCTGCGTGTACAATTCTTTTTTTCAAATTCAAATACATCGTTACTTCAACTTTTTTTTTAAAACCAATCTCAATAAAACGGACGTTTATATTACACTCGCCTGTTAACAATCTTCCAACATGATTTTTTATTTTATCCATAGCAAAATTTTTTATCTCGTCATTCATATCAAAATTTTGACTGACAAAATTAAATTTCATTATAAATTCCTCCAAAAAAATAACTATTTAAGCTTTATAAAAAGCTAAACTAATTTAACTGCAAACGGTTTTAAAAATCAAATAAATCTTTTTTTATCAACTAATAACTAATTCTTGTCCCTCACTTAAATTTTCACTAGACAAATGATTAGCATCAATAATTTTATGATAAGAGCTTTCGTTTCCATAAAATTTTTGGCTAATACTCGATAAAGTATCTCCACGCTGAACAATATATTTTTTTATATTATTTTCGGCAGCAACTAAATTTTGCGTCTGGGTTATATTTTCTTGACTAGTATTATTATTTTGATTGCCAAGTTCTTCTATTATTTTTTTCATGTTTTCATTTTCACTCAAAGCTATTTCTAATTGCTTTTTAATATTTTTATTTTCGTTTATTTCTAGCGCCATTAAATCAATATTTTTATTTAGCACTTTAATTTTATATAACAAAACAACCGTGATACATAAAAAAACAATTATTAACGAGTTTAAAAATATTTTTCCAAAGCTGATTTTAACTTTTTTATGATTTTTAACTCCAAAATCAAAACTTTGCGTTTCCGACATATCATCAAAAAAAGAATCTATTTCTTTTTTACTAGCCAAAAATTCATCCGATTTATTTTTATCCATTTCAACAATACTTTTATCCAATACTTTTTTTATTTTTGTCGTCTCAGAATCATTGGAGACAAATAATTTTTGGACTGAACCCGGCACTGATTCATCTCGATAAAATCTCATAGTATCATCTAAATTTTTGTTATCAGATTTTTTTTTTAAGTCATTTTTGTCATAAACATTATTGCTATATTCTTTTATAAACTCCGTATATGTGTTTTGATTTTTTTTTGCATTGTTATGACCGTTATTTAAATCAAAGTTATTTATATCTGTTCCGCTCATTATTTTCCAATCACTCCAAATATATTTTTGGGTTTATTTTAATTATGATGTCTAAATATGTCAATAAAAAAATATATTAATCCCAAATAGAAATATTTGTCATCAAGATATTTTTATATTCCACATTAAAAACCAAAAAACAAAAATAAAGCGATTTCATAAAAAATATTTTTACGTTATATAAAGACCTCTTTTATAAAAAAAATAAAAACCAATCAGCCATCAAAAAAAATATTTTTCTGTCACTATTTTATAATCACCTTTTGCCTGAACAAAAAATCATAATTTAAAATCTAAAAATATACTCAGCCAATAAAACTTTTTTATGTACCCCAAACAATCAAATAAATAAATTCTATTACATAATTTTTTTTCTCATCACGTAATAAAAATTCTTTTCATCAAATTTAATAATCTGCGCGTAATAACTCGCTTTTTTCACACAGATTTCTTTCTGACAAGACAAAATTTTTTGTCCGTCAAAAATTATTTTTATTTTATCCGACTTATTTTTAATATTAATTTTTATTTCATCATCACAAGAAATTATTAACGGCCGAGAATATAAACTATGCGCACAAATTGGCGTCAAAATAAAAACAGGCAAATCCGGTTTAACAATTGGTCCGCCAGCCGATAAATTATATGCCGTAGATCCGGTTGGAGTCGAAATAATTATTCCGTCCGCCCTATAACTTTCCAGAAAATTATTATTTACAAATAAATCAAATTCGATTAAGCGCGCGTCAAAAGATTTTCCTATACAAATATCATTCAAAGCTAAATTATTTTGCGACTCTAGCATTAATCTTTTTTCAACAAAAAATTTTTTTGCCAATAAATTATCAATCGCATCAAAAACATTTTTTTTTTCACACCCAGTCAAATAACCCAAATTTCCAAAATTTATTCCTAAAATCGGCTTATTATATTTCGCATATTTTCTTGCCGTATTTAATAAAGTTCCATCGCCGCCGACACTAAAAATATAATCAAACTTATTTTCAAGCAAATCATTTTTTTCTAAATCACCAAAAAAAAAGACCTCGCAGTCTCTCTCGCTCAAATATTTTATTATTTTATCTGCAAAATCTAATACCAAATCTTTTTTTAAATTCAGCTCTAAAACTATTTTTGCCAACTTTTATTCACCAAACAAATTTTATTTTTTATAAAATAATAACGCGACCGCAATTCCTAAAACTGCTCCGCTTATAACTTCAATTGGACTATGCCCCAATAATTCTTTTAACTTCTCGTCAATTTTAATTCCTAAGCCTTCTATATTTTCTACTATTATATTTATAACTTTAGCTTGTTTTCCTGCAGCACGTCTTACTCCACTCGCATCATACATCACTATCAAACCAAAAACAAAACAAATCGCAAACAATGCCGAATCGAATCCAGATTTTAATCCAACACATATCCCCAACGACGAAACAAAAGCACTGTGTGAACTTGGCATTCCACCCGAACTAAAAAATAATTTTAAGTCAAACTTTTTTTCTTGCCAAAAACAAATTAAAACTTTTAATAATTGCGCTGCGAACCAAGATAAAATACAAACAAAAACTATAGATTTAAAAAACATAATCCTCACTACACCGAATATTAATTTTTGCGTTCCAAAATAATTTTAACCAAGTATTTTAAAAAATCATATCCATCAAGTTTATCCAAACAAAAATAAATTTCACTTGTTAAATCATTTAACCTTTTTATCGATTCTTTTTCACCGATCATATTAAAATAATTTAGCTCATCAATCTTTTCCCGATCAAACATATCATCTTTAATCTGAAACGCCAGACCTATTTTTTCTCCTAACTCACCAAAAAAATCTATTATCTCATTTCTTTCTTGTGCCAAAATTGCTCCGACTTGTAAACTTGTTTTAATTAAAGCCCCTGTTTTATTTAAATTAATTTCATCTAAAACTTTGGCGTTAATATTATCTCGCTTATTTAAATTTATATCTAAAAACTGTCCTTTTAGCATTCCATTTAATCCTGCAGCCTCAAAAATTTTCTTTGTCGCAAGCAAATTTTTATTATTTTTCATACAAGCATCAATCGCAATTTCACAAGCCAAATTTAAAAGTGCGTCTCCAGTCAAAATCGCATTTGCTTCGCCGAACTTTTTATGACACGTCAATTTATTTCTCCGATAATCATCATTGTCCATAGCAGGTAAATCATCATGAATCAACGAATAATTATGTATAAACTCAATTACACATGCAAAAACTAGAGCCTCTTCCAAATTTTTCTCGCCAGTAGATAAAACCAACAACGGTCTTAATCTTTTTCCTCCACCATTCATACAATAAAATAATTGCTCATAAAAAACAGATCTTTCATCCAAAAAAAAACTTATTTTCTCGTTTATAAGACTTATATAATAATTAAATTTTTTTATTTCTGTCATCACAAATTCTCCAAAAATATTTTTTTATAAAAACTAATCGCGTTTAATCATATCAAAAATAATTACTAAACCGCCAACTAAAATCAAAAAATAATAACTTATAAATCGCCAAACAAATATTATTGGCAAAACAGTTTGTTTCGAAAAACAGCCCTTAAAAAAGATATAAAACACACCTTCAGTTGCACCACTCGCTCCCGGAATCGGAACGAACGACGTTGTCATATAAATTAACGATGTCATAAAAATAATTTCGTGAATCGCATAATTTATACCAAAACTTCTAAACACAAAACCTGATATCAAATAATAAAAAGTAAGTTCGATAATATTTAACAAAAAAATTAATATTAAGTCAAACTTTTTTTGATAAATTATTTTGCCACTGGCATTAAATAAATCAATTTGGTCAGTCATTTTTTTCAAAACGGCTTCTTTGTTTTTTATACCAAAAATTTTTATTTTACTCAACAAATTAACTATACGACTCACAAGTTTTACCGCCCATTCTTTTTTTAAACAAATGACAATCACCGATAAAACAAAAATTATATTTAATAAAAAACCTAAAAAAACCATGCCTGTTATTTGTCTGTTCATAAAATTTTTGCACAAAAAAAAACCGACAACAGCATATATTATCATTGCTATCTGATATAAAAGCATTTTTATTATGACGAATAAACTTGCATCGCCGATTTTAATATCGCTTTTTTTATTTAAATACATAACTTGCATAGGTTGTCCACCAATCGAAAGCGGTGTAATTGCGCTGTAAAACAAACCGATTAAACATGCTTTTAAACACAAAAAAAAATTACATACTTTATATCTAGTTTTAACAAGACAAAATAAAACACACGTATCAAATAAACAATAAAAAATAATTCCGACAAAGGCTAAAATCAAAAATTTAATATCCATATGTTCGGTTTGCACAATAAAATCATCTATTCCACCGGAAATTATCAACAAACCTAAAATAAAAAACGACAACAAAACAGATAGCAACCCAAACCAATTTTCTTTTAAAAACTTTGGCATTATCTTCACCACTCTTACATATTTTTAATAAATCAAATTCATTCTCTAATAAAATTTTAACCATATTCGTAATGCTATTTTTCGCAAAAAAAGCCCAGTCCAATTATAAATAATCCTGATACTAAAAAAACGTCAGCAAAATTAAATATTGGAA